>SKVE01000895.1 GCA_007129635.1 Planctomycetaceae bacterium | reverse complement strand
GCCCCGATAATCCTGCAGCAGTTGGCCGAACGCCGGGACCTCTGCCTCGATCGGGCCTGAGGCGTATTCGAGCACCCAATCACCGCCGCGAATGGGAGCGCCGGTCAGATTGGACGAAGCGGCAATATCCGCGCCGGTCAGCACGGCCAGTCCGTTCACAAACGCTGCTCCAAGTCCCCCCGCCGCCACGTTGCAGCCGTACAGCAGGATGTCCCCGCCGGCGGCCAGCGATGTGCCCCAGGCGGCGAAATCGTCCGCATAGCCGCTCAACGCCGCCGCGTCCAGCCGGGTGCTGCCCAGCGTCACGGAGCCGGCTGAACCGTGCGAGAAGAGATGCACGGCATCCACGCCGGTGCGTCCCGCCAGCGCCGCCGTGATCTGCGAGACCCCATCGCGGCCAGCGTCCAGGATCACCGTCTGCACGCCCGGTCCCGTTACCGTCTGTGCGCCCACCGCCGCGGCCAACATCGCGTAGTCCGCCAGGCCCGAGTCGACGAAAACGACCGAGTGGGGATTCTGGATTTGCGGTTTCGGATTTTGGATTTGCGCTTTCAGATCTTCAACGAGCACGCCGGTGTCGGCGACGGACCGCGGCGCCTGGCTGGCGACGTCCAGCCGGTCCGGAGGCAGTTCCGTCCAGGGCGGCAGGCCATTCAACACGAGCCGGATTTCCAGCGGTTCGAACGTGCGGCGGCGAGCCCGTCGCGATTTGTCCGCCACTCGCCGTTTCCGCCGCCGGTCGCCGAACAGGTTCCGCCCCCACGAGGACGCTTGGTTGGACGAACGGGATGCAGCCGTTATGAGAGTGCTCCTTCCAGAATGCGTCTAAAACACAAACCACCGCGGACTAGACGAGACACAACCGGGCACGACGCTCGCAACGCGACTGGCCCTCTGCATCTGCCACGTCGCACGTTCCGTCCCGCGGCTTGGCGGTCAAGCGATTTCGCTTTCCCCATCCTATCAGAACCCGTGTTTCCTGCGCTTCGCGTGAGCTACCGACGGCAGGATTTGGGGCGAATCGGCCACTTTCTGGGATGAACGGGGCAAGGCAAACGGCGAACGGCGACTTCAATTTGCACCGTTTTCGCCCAGTTTTGTACTCCGGGAACGCAACGACTTCGTTTCCCACTCGCCGATCCGCTCTCTTTCTTTGGAGTGCGGCGGCTTGACGCCGCTTTGGCTGTGCCTTTCCTTCTCTCTTTGGAGTGCGGCGGCTTGACGCGGCTTTGGCTGTGCCTTTCCTTCTTTCCGCACCTCCAACAGCTATCGTGCAAAAAGCAAAGCGGACGCAAAACGAAAGCGGCGTCAAGCCACCGCACTCCGAAAACAGCTCGAAGCTCCTATTCGGCTGCGGTTGTGCAACGCCGGTTGTGTGCCCGGTTCATGGGGCGCGTTCCCGACGTTCGATCAGCGGCACGACCTCGGTCTTGAACCGCTGCGCGGCGGCCCGGCCCAGTTCCAGCGGCGTCGCCGAGTAGCCCATGTACAGACGGATCTTGCGTCCGCAAGGCTCCCAGCGTCCGACGTGCTGCCAACCGATCAGGACCGACCGATCCAAGGCCACAAAGTACTCGGCCGGCAACATCGCCTCCCACTGCTTCAAGGTCCGCCGCACCAAGTGCTGCTCGCCCCGCGCGCAGATCACGTAGGTGTAATTGTTCGCCACCCGAATCGCCGAAATCTGTGCGACCGGCAAGAAAAATCGCCGCCGATTGGTCTTGATCATCACCTGGTCGCCGGCCGCATACGGACCGGCAGTCCCGGCAACCTGCTCTTCGCCGCTTTGCAGACGCGCCACGCTGACCGCCAGCCGCCGCGGATCGACGGGCTTGAGCAAATAGTCCACGGCGTTGACTTCAAAGGCCCGAATGGCGTACTTGTCGTAGGCGGTGACAAACACGATTGCCGGAGGATCGTCCAGTTTGCGCAACAGATCGAACCCGCTGCCGCCAGGCATCTGGATATCCAGGAACACCACATCGGGATGTTCCGCCGCGATCGCCGACTCCGCCTGCCGGACGCTGGCCGCCTCGCCCACAATCTCGAACTCCGCATGCTCCGCCAATAACGCCCGCAGACTGCGCCGTGCCAACCGTTCGTCATCAACCAAGATGGCTCGTAGGGAATTGGTCATTGGTCATTGGTCAGTAGACGTTACCAGAGACAATCAACGCCCACGTCACCGAAGAAGCAATCGGGCGAGACCAGTCGAAAGCCTCGGGCTAAAGCCTGTGCGGCGAGCAAACGATCGAACGGATCGCGGTGGGGCCCTGGAAGTTCGCCGGATTGGAGAATCGCTTCCGCAGTAACCGGAAGGGATTGCAGTTGAAAGAACTCAATCTGCTTCGGAATCCACCCGCGCGGCGATTCCGGCAACGGCAGCTTTCCTGCTTGATACTTAAGGACGATCTCCCAAACACTTGTGTCACTCAAAAACAACTCGCTCGTTTCGTCGTTGATCGCTGCCGCGGCAAGCGCAGACAAACGCGCCGGTTGCGCGGCCAGCCACAGAAATGCGCAGGTGTCGAGCAACAGTCTCATAAGCCCCACTGCTCCAATTCGGCAGCGCTGAGCGGTTCCAAGGCGGCGTCAGGGATCTCGAAGACCGGCCCCAATGTCTGACCGACCTTGGGACGCGATCGTTTCCTGGTGGCGACGACGGGAGATAAGCGAGCTACGGGACTGGCGCCCCTCGTAATCACGAACTCCTCGCCAGCTTCTACCTCCGCTAGGAACCGCGGTAGATCCTTCACCACTTCGATGCTGCTGACCGTTCGCATAGCGTCTACTCCACAAGTTAAGCCACTCATTTCGAATTCGTTCAGTATAATACGTTCCGGAGGAAATGTCATGGAGTGTAATGCCGTCTCCCAAACGTGGCGGCGTCGCGTCACGTCGTGAGCACACTTGGCGATTCCCAGCCATCGCAGTCAGCTTCTGCTATCGACAGGCATTCCCGCTCCATCATACTACGACTTCGTTCCCCCGCAGCGGAATCCCTACAGCAACCGACACCCAGCCTTCCGCTTCGTACGTCGTCAGATCGTAGCGGTCGCCGTACAACAATTCGAGCCGATCCTTCATGTTTTCCAGCCCGACGCCCTCGCTGCACACGTCTTCGCCGTGCTGCGACCAGTGGCCCGTGTTGCGGACCTCGACCCGCAGCGCATCCTTCGTACAGTCGCCGCGGATCACCACCCGTAACGGCATCTGGCTGGTCTGCATCCCGTACTTGATGGCGTTC
>SKVE01000722.1 GCA_007129635.1 Planctomycetaceae bacterium | reverse complement strand
TAAGCGACCTGGTTCTCGCCGTCCGACTGGACCAATTCGCTGAGCAGATCGTCGACGTCCGCCGGGCTGAGACACGGATCCAGGTCCACGCGGGTGCAGTGCAGTTGTGGGTGTTCCCAATCGATCACCCGGCCCAGTCCCCAGAGAGTCGAGGGCAGGATATTGGCCGCCCGGTCCCCCACTTGTACCGTTTGGCTGCCTCGCGTTACGAGCCACAGACGCGGAACGGCACTGCTGGCATCGAGCACCGACTGAATCAAGCTCAGGACGCTACCGCAGCCGATCTGCTGAGCGGACTCGACCGCCGCCGAATCGGCCGACTCGATCGCCGGTGCGTCGAGACTCCACAGATGAACCATGTTGGCGGGCATCTGACCGTCGTCGAACGCCTCTCGCAGCAGTCGATCGAAGTCGGCTCGTTCTGTCGGCGAAACGCAGAAATGCTGCGGCGCGAGCTGCTCGAACCGATCGCCAGCTTCGACGACAACACACGACTGGCCGCGCCCGCCGAGCGTCTCGGCCAGCTTGCTGCCCGTGCCGCCGCGGTCTGCCAGGATCAGCCAGGTGCCGGTTACCGTTTCGGCGGCGGCGTCGGTGCTGCTGCGGTCCTTGGGACGCCAGTCGACGCGGTACAGCCAGTCGTCCAAGTCCGGTTGGATCTGCTTTAACAGCAGTTCGCGGCGGATGTGGCGAAGCTTCAGGCCGGTCACCTCTGCGACGGACTGTCCGTCGTCTGTCAAGATCGCAATGTCCGCCGTGACGTTCGAGGAAACCGTGGCCGGATCGGAGGTGATTCGAACGTGGCAGACAACCCGATCGATACCGGGCTGGAAAACTTGCAGCCGCCGGATCCCGACGGGCAGCAGGACGCTTGCGTCGTCCGTCGGAGGCAGGGCGGCGCCGATCGCCTGGAAGCAGGCATCCAGCAGGGAAGGGTGCAACCGATACCCGGCCGCTTCATGCACCAAGTCGTCGTCCAGGGCCACATCGGCCAACGCCTCCAGCGAGCCGGCCGAGAGGTGGCGGATCGATTGAAACTTGGGACCGTAACCAAGTCCCCGGCGCTGGCATTCCGCGTAGAACGCCGCAACGTCCACTTCCGCCGTCATCGCTTGCCGGATCTGCTGCAGGTCGCGTGCCGGTGGCATGGTTGCCTGCGGCTGGCGGATCAAATGGCCCGACGCGTGCTGCGTCCAGATCTTGTCCTCGGTGTCTGCTTGCTTCAGATAGCTGTAAAGATGGAACGCCAGGGTCTGATCGTCCTCCTCGGTCACCACGATCTGCACGTATCGCGACTCGGATTGAGGCAAGACGAGCGCCTGCCGGATGGACAGATCCTGCAGCGACACGGCCTCGTTTTGGGCGTATTGGGCGCCCGCCGCCAGCGCCAGTTCGGCCAACGCCGCGGCCGGCACCACGACGGCATCCCAGACGCGGTGGTCGTTCAGGTAGGCCGGCGATTCGGGGCGCAGCACGGCCTGGAATACGGTTTCCTTGCCGCCCACATCCCATCGCTGAGCGACCAGCAGATGCGCGACCTTCTCCGACACTCCCTCGCGCCCGCCCGCCGCCCGCCATTTCCCCACCTCGCCAGTGAAATCGTTCCAGCATGTCTGCCGCTGGAACGGATAGGTCGGCAGAGCGATCTTTCGGCGCCGGCCCGGCCATTGGAATCGTTCCCAGTCCACGTCGGCGCCCAGTCCGTGCAGAGCCGCCAACGCCGTTTGCAGCGTCAATTCTTCGTCCTGCCGGGCGCGGAGGCTGGGCAGCCAAGGTTGTGCGGCACCGGGCAAACAGGACCGCCCCAACGCGGTGAGGATGGGTTGCGGCCCCACTTCGAGGAAAGCGTCCGGTTCCAATCCGGCGATGGTCTGGATGCTGTCCGCGAACCGCACGGCCTGTCTTATATGCCGCGACCAATAGGCAGGCTCGGCGATCTCCGCACCGGCAACTTGGCCCGAAACGTTCGAAACCACCGGGAATTTGGGCGGCGACAGGCGGATGCGGCTGACAACCTGCTCGAATTCGGCGAGCATCGGATCCATCAGCGGCGAATGGAAGGCGTGCGAGACGGTCAACGGCTTGGTCTTGATGCCTTCGGCCGCCAGCCGTTGGACGATCTGTTCTACGGCATCATCTGCCCCGGAGATCACGGTCTGCTGCGGCGAGTTGACCGCGGCGATCGACACTTGCTGCTGATGTCCCGCAAGCGTCTGGGAAACGCGCTGCTCGTCGGCCGAAACGGCGACCATCCGGCCGCCCGGCGGCAGGGCCTGCATCAGCCGCGCCCGGGCAGCAATCAACTGCAAGGCCTCTTCGAGGCTGAACACCCCCGCCAGGCAACAGGCGACGTATTCGCCCACGCTGTGCCCCGCGGCCATGCTCGGCTGAACGCCCCAGGACTGCCAAAGCCCCGCCAGCGCGTACTCCAACGCGAACAGCGCGGGCTGTGTGTACGCCGTTTCGTCCAAGGGTGAGGACTGGCCGTCCGGCGGATAGAGCACCGACAACAACGGTTGTGCCAGGTGGGGACGCAGCAGTTCGTCGCAGCGGTCCAGCGTTTCGCGGAATACGGGCTGACGTTCGTACAATTGCCGCCCCATGCCGACCATTTGCGAACCTTGACCGGTAAACAGGAAAGCGACCTTCATCGGCTTCTTCTTGCCGCTCTTGCGCAAAATCGGTTCCACCTGACCGTTGGCCGCAAAGGCTTGCAAGCCTGCTCGTAACTGATCGGACGTGTACCCCGACACCGCCGTGCGATAGTCGAAGTGAGACCGGCCGGTCGCAGCCGTGTAGCAGATGTCGTCCAGCGCCGCGTCGGGCCGGTCGGCCAGGAACCGATCGAACGTGCGCGTCACTTCGCACAGTCCCTCGGAGGTTTTTGCGCTCAAGGTCAGCAGATGAGGCGATGGCGACGGGCGGTCCGCAGACGGCTCGGGCTGCGGTGCTTCCTCGACGATCAAGTGACAATTTGTGCCCCCGAAACCGAACGAACTGATCCCGGCTACCCGCCGCTCCGCACCCGCGGGCCAAGCGACGCACTCCGTCGGCAACGCAAAGGTGGTTCCTTCCAACGAGATGTAGGGATTCAACTTGTGGAAGTGCAAATTCGGCGGAATCTGCCCATGCTGCAGGGACAGGATCGATTTGATCAGACTCGCGATGCCCGCTGCCGCCTCCAGGTGCCCGATGTTGGTCTTGACCGCGCCCAGCCAGCAGGGACGATCCGCGGGGCGATCCGCCATCAACACGTTGCGCAACGAGCGGACTTCGATCGGGTCGCCCAACGCCGTTCCGGTCCCGTGGGTTTCGATGTAGCTGATTTCATGCGGCTGTCGCCCCGCCTCGGCCAGTGCCTGACGGATGACCGCCTGTTGCGCCGGACCGTTGGGCGCGGTCAGCCCGTTGGTCAAGCCGTCCTGGGCGACCGCCGAACCCGGGAGCACCGCCAAGATGGGACTGCCATCGCTCAATGCGTCGGACAGACGCTTCAACACAACCAAGCCGCAGCCTTCGCCGCGGACGTAGCCATCGGCTCCCGCATCGAACGTCTTGCAATATCCGTCCGGAGCCATCATGCGGGCCTGCGACAAGGCAATCGTCCCCTCGGGAGAAATGATCAAGTTCACCCCGCCCGCCAGGCACACATCCGATTCCCGCCGCCGCAGACTCTGGCAAGCCAAGTGGACCGCCACCAGCGAGGACGAACACGCCGTGTCGATCGCCATGCTAGGACCGCGCAGATTCAACAGATAGGACAAGCGGTTGGCCGCGATGCACAGACAAGTGCCCGTGGCCAAGTAGGCGTCCAACTCCATCAGATCCTTATAAAGCAACCGGTAATCGCTGTTGCTGATGCCCACGAACACGCCGGTCGCGCTTCCCGACAGGCTGTCCGGCGGAATCCCCGCACTCTCCAGCGACTCCCAAGCTACTTCCAGCAGCAACCGCTGCTGCGGGTCTATTTTCTGGCCTTCGCGCATCGCGATCCCGAAAAATGCAGGATCGAATTGGTCCACCGCATCCAAAAAACCGCCCCAACGCGTGTACATCCTGCCGGGTATCCCCGGTTGTGGATCGAAGAATGCGTCGACGTCCCAACGATCTCGCGGCACTTCGCGAATCGCGTCGACCCCTCGACTCAACAAGTTCCAAAATTGGTCAGGGTTGTTCGCTCCAGGAAAACGGCAACCGATCCCAACAACTGCGATTGGCTGCGTGGCCGTGTTTGAATTCTCTGCCATCAGGCTCTCTGTTTAGCAATTCAGGAGGAGGATATTGTTCGAGGCTTTCTGAATACCGCCAAATCGGGTGCGACATTAACGTTCCGGATGACTGACGGCTCGGTAACCGGTGAATTCTAACGCGGTAAGACAAATGCGCGAATCGGAGTTTTTCGCCCAGACCCTGCTCCGCCACAGCTACGCATTGCGCATCGTTTTCGGTTCCTGCGGATGGTCGACCTGGATTTCCTGGAACGGAACAATTTGCGACGTCAAGTGCTGTACGGCGAACGAGATGTGACGGACTACTGAAAGTGATGACAGCCAAATCCTCTTTAGAGCCATATTTCCTGCCCCACCGCAACGCGGCCCGTCAAGTTGCCTCATCCGCCAAGCCCGCTCCCAGTCCCGTTCGTTGGTCAACTATTAGTCGAACCACGCTACCGAAGGAACTCGTCCAGCCACTGCTGCTTGGTGCGGTACCAATGCAGTGAGTTGTTGGGTTTCAGGATCCAGTGGTTCTCGTCCGGATAATAGACGAAGCGGCTGCGGACGCCACGATTCTGTAGGATATTGAACAAGTCTAAGCCGTGATTCAAAGGGACACGATAGTCCAGTTGGCCGTGGATGACGAGCGTGGGCGTGTTGAAATTGCCCGCCCCGAAATGCGGGGACGACTTCTGGTAGTGGTCCACGTCCTGCCAGAACTCGCCAAACCTCCTTCGGCTGGCTCCGTAATCTGCCCCGTACTGGGTGAACCAGTTGAAAACGGCCGCATGGGCCACCAGGGCCTGGAACGGGTGCTCTCGGCCTAGCAGGATCGAGGCAAGATACCCGCCGTAGCTGCCTCCGCCCGCCGCCATCCGATCCGGGTCGATCCACGGTTGAGATGCAAACCATCGTGCGGCTTCGATCGTGTCCCGGTAGGGCAGTTCGGATTGGTAGGGGTTGATCGAATCGGCAAATTCCTGGCCGAACCCGCTGGAGCCGTGAAAATTGTGCCAAGCGGTGACGTATCCCCAGCCGGCAAAGACTTGGGCGTTCCAGCGGAAATGCCACCCGTCTGGAATGCCGTTATGCGGGCCTCCGTGCAAGAGCAGGTACAGAGGATAGCGCCGGTCGGGGTCGAAACCGGGCGGGTAAACCACCCACATCTGGATCGGCGCGTCGTCGGCGCCGGGATAGGTCACGCTTTCGTAACGACCGAAAGTGACGTCCGCCAGAAGCGAATCGTTGAACGTGGACAGTTGGGTCACTTCGCCATTGGTCGGATCGACTCGAACCAGCGTTGGCGGTTCGGTAAAGCTCTGCCGCAGCGCGACCAACACGCCTCCATCAGCCGACAATCGCGGATCGGTGAAGCTGTGTTCTTGGGTGATCGCCCCAGCCTGACCGGTGGGGACATCGATTCGGTAAATGCGATGATGGGCCGCATCGTCCACGGTGGCGTACAACCCGCTGCTGTCCGCGTCCCAGATCGCCCCGCTGACCGTGCGGTCGAAGTCCTCTGTCAGGATTTGGTGGTCGCCCGACGGACGATGGTACAGCGCAAGCCGCGCCCGGTCGGCATAGAACCCGGGGATCTGACGTTGCGAATAGGCCAACCATTGGCCGTCGGGGCTGTACGCGGGTGAGAAGTCCGGGGCCGGATTGTCCGAGGTCACATTCCGCGCCTCGCCACCCTCGGCAGGCACCAGATAGATGTCCAAATTGGACTCGACGCCCGTCGGGTCGGAATCAGCCACTACGGCGATCTCCTGGCCATCGGGCGAGATATCGAAATGGCTGACCCCAGGCTCGCTGATCGGCAAGTGAATCCCCGAACCCGATGTGATCGGCTGTACCGGACCTCCTTGGCGAGATACGCGGAACAGATGGGGACGCCGCTGCTGGTGCCAGCGATCCCAATACCGGACCGGCGCCGCATCCCAGACCTTGGCCGAGACTCGCGAGTCCTTTTCAGCCTTCAGCCGTTCCGCCATCTCCTGCCAATCGTCGGTGTCTTGCCAGACAGGGCTGATGAACGCCAGTTGCTGCGAATCAGGAAACCATTGCGGCGCCAGCGCGCCGGTCGGCAATTCGGTCACGCGCCGAGCTTCCCCGCCTGCCAAGGGGATCACATAGATCTGACGCTGCTGGTCGTCGCCTCGTTTGGAAACGAACGCGAGATGACTCCCGTCGGGACTCCACGTCGGACTGCTGTCGCTGCCTGCGTGCGTTGTCAGTTGCCGTGCCTCGCCCCCGTCGGTCGGTATCAGGAACAGATTCGTCACGCTCGAGTCGTCGTCCATGTCGTACCGGGTGACCGCGACGACCGCCTGTCGTCCGTCGGGCGAAATGGCCGGACTGGCCAAACGAACCAAACGCCACATGGTCTCCGCATCCAGTGGTTTGGGTTCGAGCTGCTCGGCGGTGCTGAAGGCGTTCAGTAGCAGCAGGGTGATCAGTGTCCATCGAATCATGTAGCGCATGAAGTTTCCTTATCAATGCAGGTAGCGGACACGGTTGGAATGCTTATCGAGGATATCGGGCCCCGTCGTAGGCGTAAAGAGTCCAGACGGAAAACGGGGACATGGTGGAAGTGGGCGTGGCGTCTTCCAACTTCGGACTTGATCGCTTATCATGAACAGAACCAAGTGCATTGTAGCAGGCACACTCCGTGTGCCGTCCGCAGTCTACGGCACTCCGTGTGCCGTCCGCAGTCTACGGCACACCGTGTGCCGTCCGCGGTTTACGGCACTCCGTGTGCCGTCCGCGGTCTACGGCACACGGAGTGTGCCTACTACTTTTGGAATTGTACAACGGATTCCTGCGCGGTCACTTAACAAGCCGCAGGTGCCTTGCCAAGCATGTTCCCTTGGACCGATATGCTGGACCGATGGTTCGTGTCGCTGCATGGTACCATCGATGACGAGAGGAGAGCGGGGGATGATCGGGAATCGAACGGCCGACCGACGACGATTCTTTCAGACGGGCGCTGCGGCAGCCGCAGGTTGGACGCTTGGCGTACCGCATGTCCACAGCGCTGACGCCTCGGCTGCCATGGTCCAGGACGGCACGTACATCGAGCCGTCTGGACGTGTGCCGATCGTGGCCGAAGCCGACGTGGTGGTCTGCGGCGGAGGACCAGCGGGTGTGGCGGCCGCGTTGGCGGCCGCTCGAGCGGGTGCCAGCACGCGGTTGTTCGAGGCCCACGGCTGCTTGGGCGGCATCTGGACCAGCGGTTTGCTGAGCTACATCCTTGATTCGGGCAACAAACCGGGCATCATGCGCGAGATCCTCACGGCACTGCGGGCTCGCGAAAAGAACGCCCGCCGCGCGCCGTCGATGGAAGACCCCGAAGCCGTGAAACTGCTGCTGGAACAGATGTGTGCGGAAGCCGGTGTCGAACTGCAATTGCACACGCAATGCGCGGCGGCCGTCCGCGATCAGGCCAACCGACTGGCGCTGGTCGTGACCGAGTCCAAATCGGGACGCGAAGCCGTCGCGGGCAAGGTCTTCATCGACTGTACGGGCGAAGGCGACGTCGCTCATCAGGCGGGCTGTGGATGGGACTATGGTCGACCGGAGACCGGCGATGCACAACCGATGAGTTTCGTGGTGCTGTTGACCGGTATCCACCTGGACGAGATCCGGCCGTACGTTTCGTCGATGCCCGGCGACACGTGGGCCGGGCCAAAAGACGCCCTGGCCAAGCTGATTAAGGAATCCAGCGGTTTCGGCCCTTCCTACTCGAAACCCTCGTTGTTCCCGATCCGCGAGACACTGTTCTGTCTGATGGCGAACCATGAATACGAGTTTCGAGGATTCGACGCGCGGGACGTCACGCAGGCCACGTTGCAAGGTCGTGCCGAATTGCATCGCATGATCGACGGGCTGCGAGGTTTGGGCGGTCCATGGAAGGACATTCGCATCTGCAGTTCCCCGGAACGCCTCGGTGTTCGCGAGAGCCGCCGGATCCACGGCCACTATACGATCAGCAGCGACGACATCACGCGTGGCGCCCGGTTCGATGACGCCGTCTGCCGCTGTGCGTTTCCTGTCGACGTGCATTCGACCACAGCGGATCGGGGCAAGGGCATCGAGGCGGCTCCCGTCCGTGCGAAACCGTTCGACATCCCTTACCGTTCGCTGGTGGCAAAGGACGTCGACGGGCTGATGATGGCCGGCCGCTGCATTTCCGGTGACTTCTACGCACATTCGGCGTACCGAGTGACCGGCAATGCCGTGGGCATGGGCCAAGCGGCCGGGTTGGCCGCCGCTACCGCCGTAAAGGATGGCAGGCTGCCGCACGAGATCGATTGGTCCGAGTTGGCCAAAACGGCGCCGTGGAACGAAAGCGGCTGATCAATGTGCGGCTGAATACGAGAGAAGACACCGAATCGAAGGAGGTTGATCCCATGAAAGGTCGATGTTTTTTGGCTGCGATCTTGGTGCTGCTGGCCTGGCATGTCGAACGCCCGTGTGCGGCAGAAGATGCGGGTCCTGACATGCCGCCCCCCGAGGTGGTCGACAGCATGAACCGCTTTGCCTTGGACCTTTACAGCCGCCTGGCTGGCCAGTCGCAGGAGAATCTGTTCCTGTCCCCGGCCAGCATTTCGACGGCGTTGGCCATGACCTATGCGGGAGCGCGCGAGGATACCGCGACGCAGATGGCCGAAGTGCTTCATTTGCCGGAGAGTAACGTCCACGAGGGCTTTGGCGCGATGGTCCGTTACCTGAACCAGTGGGGCGACCAAGAGGATCTGGAACTGTCCATGGCCAACGCGCTGTGGGCGCAACAGGATTACCAGTTCTTGCCGGAGTTCACCGGCTTGCTGGATACCCACTACGGCGCCGGACTGCGACAGGTGGACTTTGCGAGGGACACCGAGGCCGCTCGGCGAACCATTAACGGTTGGGTCGAAGAGCAGACGAAAGAGAAGATCCAGGACCTGATCCCTCATGGCGTCTTGGCCGGAAACACGCGTTTGGTGCTGACCAATGCGATTTATTTCTTCGGGAATTGGCAGCAGCCATTCGACGCCGGCAAGACCGTTCCGCTGCCGTTTACCACGGCGGCTGGACGCCAGGTCAAGACGCCGACCATGCACCAGGAAACTCGATTCCTGTACGCCGAGGACGCGACGGCTCAGTGCTTGGAGATGGCTTACGAAGGGGGCGACATGGCGATGACCATCCTGCTGCCCCGGCAGACCGACGGATGGGCCGAACTGGAAGGACGGCTGGACGCATCCGCCCTGCAACAGTGGACCGACCGCCTGCGCCCCCAGCGGGTCCGAGTGTTCTTGCCCAAGTTTTCCACCACGGCTCAGTTTCAACTCAAGAGCGTTCTGTCTGCGATGGGCATGACCGCTGCCTTTACCGTCCCGCCCGCCGATTTTTCCGGCATGGACGGCACCCTGGAACTGTTCGTCCAGGAGGTCGTTCACAAGGCGTTTGTCGACGTCAGCGAGGAAGGCACCGAGGCCGCGGCGGCGACCGGTGTGGTGGTCGGTGTGCGTTCCGCGCCGCGCCCCACCCCCGAGTTCCGCGCGGACCGTCCGTTCTTGTTCCTGATCCGTGATACGCGCAGCGGCGCGATCCTGTTTATCGGCCGCCTGGCCGAGCCCGCGCCGTGAAGCTTTGCGCCTTTTTGGAAAGGAGGAATACCATGCTGCGTTTCAAACGATTCGCGCCCTTGGGTTCGATTTTCGTCCTGGCGATCCTGGCTGCGATTTTCCCCTCGGCTGCCCTGGCAGACCATCCGCAACCGGTGCGGCACGCGGTCCAGCGATTGGCCAAGGAACTGGAGGTCTTGGCGGCCGACGTCCGGGTGGTTGAGTTCGAAGAAGTCACTTGGCGCGATAGTTCCCTGGGCGTCCCGCAGCCGGGTGAAGCCTATCTGACCGTGCTGACGCCCGGCTATCGCGTCCAGTTGTCGGTTGCCGGCGAGACCTTTGTCTATCACACCGATATGCACGACCACGCCGTGCGGGCCGCGGGACCGATCGAGGCAGCAAAACCGGTTGTCGAACCGCCCGGCCAGATGCCGTCGGAGCCTTGGACCGATCCGGGCACAACGCCTGCGTCCGTGCAGGCCGTCGCCGACAAGTGCCGCGCCGACCTGGCGAAACGATTGGGCATCCAGATCGGCCAGGTCGCTGTCGAATATGTCGATCCGGTCACGTTTCGCAATTCGGCCCTGGGATTGCCGAGGCCAAACGAAGTGGTGGCCGACGCCATCACACCCGGTCATCGTCTCCTGCTGGAAGCGGACAACCTGCTGCATGTCTACACCGCCGCAGGTACCCAGTTTCGCTACGGTGGTCCTTACGAACACTGGTTCCATTCACTGCTGTTCATTCGAGACGGAAATTTGATGCAGGCATCATTTCTGGGCACCCATGTGGAACAGCTCGTTTCCGCAAGGGAACTGGGCGGTGATGGACAGCAGGCGGCCATATCGATCGTTCCGCAGAACGAGCCGGGTGGGATCGTCATTATGACCCAGCGACTGGGCCGTCGTCCCCTGGGAGAACTGAGGTACATCACCAGCACCGGCGAGGGCGAAATGGTCATCTTGGAAGAGGTGACCGACGTGTCATCGGCCGTTTGGGTCCCCGATACCAACGAACCTTGGAAGGTGCTTTTGTTGGAGCAAGGTCTCGAATTCCGCAACGCAGCGGTCAGCAGTTGCGGCTCACGATGGGTGGCCTTCGCACGCAACCTGCCGGGCATCCGGGCGGTTGAGCGGTTCGATTCGCGTCACTGGCGATTGATCTGGGGCCAGGTCGGCAGCTCCGATGGATTCACCGGAAGTCTGGCGATTCCCCAAGAGGCGACACCGGTCAGGCTGGACTGGTGGGGCGACGAGCCCGAGGCCGTTCTGCGACAACCGCAGGGCATGGTCGGTTACCGGCTGGTGACCAGCGCCGATGGTTGGCAATTGCACCGCGACCCGAGCGTGGAACTGCCGGGTGACGAGCTGCGGCTCAGCCGGAGCGAAACGCTCAAGCTGGAGAAGACCGAAGCAAACGGCCAGCTTGCTGTTCAAGTGGTCCTTGCCAGGTTCGACGGCCAGCAGACCCATCTGGCGACGTTGGAAAACTTCCAAGCCCGCCGGACCTCGGTCACCTTCGACAAGCGATTCGCGTTCATCACCGGAGTTCGGGCCGATGCTTTCCATTTTTTCATCGTGGATTTGGCCAGCGGTCAAGTCTTGATCGAAGGCGATTCGGCCCGCTTCGGTTGGCCGATCGAACCGTTCGCACGGTCGCCGCGAGAATTTGGGGCGATTCTGGGCCCTTAGCGGACTGTTGCTGAGAATTCAGAAACAATGAACACAATACCCACGGGATTCAGTATCACGGTTCTCGTTACCGTCACGCTGATCGGCGGCGGATGCGGCACGCTCGCCGGTCTGGTGTATTCCTCTGACCAGTACTGGTGGGCAGGAATGATCGCCGGTGCGGGTAGCGGGCTCGTGCTTGCCCAGGTGTACCTGAAAGTATTATCCAAATTGTCACCCGATTTTGGCAGAGGTTTACGCGTGATCGTCGGTACTGCCACGGGCGTCGGATGTGGTATCGCAATTGCAGTGTTGATCCAGGCGCTCATGGTTCTGTTGACTTACGAGGAGATTCGGAGGGAGGCCCCCGAGGGTATCCTTGTGGTCAATGTACTCCCGTTCGTCTTCGCGCTCGGGATCATTCTTGGTGCCGGGATCGGGTTCATACTGGGCGCGATATGCTCAGTGTTCCATGTTTATCGACAAAAGTTGCTAGAGAGGCTTTAACCATTGGGCGGGGCTATCAGCCTCATGTCAACCGATTGCCTTGCTCAGCAAATTGAC
>SKVE01000832.1 GCA_007129635.1 Planctomycetaceae bacterium | reverse complement strand
GACTTTCGTTACACAACCGGAAGCGGCAAAAACCAGACGACGCGTCATTTTACCGTCTGCATGGTTCAGAACGACGCGTTGGATGTCACGGCCTGTTACCTGCGGCCCGAACGACGCTGGCTGGACGCGATCGGATCGCTGTTCGGCGGCCAGGATATCGACTTCGAGGAAGATGACCAGTTTTCACGCAGGTTTGTGCTACAGGGGGAATCCGAAGCCGAGGTGCGCGAGCTGTTTAACGCGGACGTTCGTGCCTGGTTCTGTGACAATCCCCTGCCTCACATGCAATTCGAGGCGCGAAGCAATACGCTGGCGCTGCATACGGGCAAGCGATTTCCGCCTGACCAGAGTGCGAAGATACTGCAGATGGCTTTGGAGATTACCAAAGTGCTGGGACGCCAACCTGGGTGATCTCCATCCTTCTTGGAAGAATCTGGTAATCTGCTACAATGATAGCATTGCGGGTTACACCATGCGCATTTTGGAGAAGATACTGATGAAACATCACGATAACGTTCGAGGGCTGATTGTCTGTCTGGGCATCGGCTTGCTTTTGTCTTTCGGGACGGTCCCGCACCAAGTGTCTGCCAACGAGGGGCAGGCCGATTTGGACAAGGCAACCGAACTTCAGTTGCGAGCGAAGACACTGGCCGATCTGGAGCAGGTCGCCAAGCTGTGCGAAGAGGCTCTTCGGAAAGGGCTGGACGAAGGGAACGAAGCCTTCGCAAAACAGTTGTTATCATCCAGTCTGTTCCAACATGCCAGTCGTCTGGCGGAACCGATTTTCGAGCAGAGTCCGCCGGATCGTCGTTGGCCCCTGTTGCGTCAGTTCGCGTTAAGGGATCTGGAACGGGCGGTGGAAGTGGCACCGACGCTGGGCGATGCCCATCTGTTGATCGCCAAATTGCATCTCCTGCCGGGCGGCGATGCGGTGCGTGCCGAGCAGGCATCGTCCGCTGCGATCAACTTGTTCGATGGTGATCCTCGAAAGCAATCCGAGGTTCTGGTGCTGCGGGCTCAACTGCGAGCGGACGACGAGACGCGACTGAAGGACTATGGTCGGGCGATCGAATTGGACCCAGCGAACACCGAAGCCTGGCAGGGTCGAGCGCTGACGTATCTGCAGATGGGTGACGCCGATAAGGCCATCGCCGACTTTCAGCAATTGATCGAGGACAATAGGGAAAACGTGAATGCTCGCTTGGCGTTAGCCGAGGCCTTAACGAACTTGGAACGGTTCGAGGACGCTACCAAGCAGATCGACGAAGCGATCGAGATGGCGCCGGATGAATCGGTGGCGTATACCCTGCGGGCTCGTCTCAAGATGATCGAGGAGGACGTCAAGTCGGCGCTCGCCGACCTGAATCAAGCCCTGCGACTGAATCCGCAGGATGTCATCGCGCTGATGCTGCGGGCTCGATTGCATCTGGTCGAGGACGATATGGAGGCAGCCAAGGCGGATGTGGAGACGGCGCTGCTCTTGAGTCCCGGGTTGATCCAGGGGATTTTGATCCGTAGCGTCATCGCGGCCGAGGAGGGGCGGATGACCGATGCGATCACCGATATCCAACTGCTGCTGCAAGACGATCCCGAAAATGTCGCGTGGCGAATGCAGTTGGCGGGCTACTACATCCGCGACCAACGCCCCAGTCGAGCCATCGAAATCTTCACCCGGATCTTGACGGATGACGAGGAGGACGTGGACGCTCGACGCGCACGAGCCGATACGCTGCTGAGTATCGGGAAGCACAGCGAGGCGATCGACGATTACGAAATTCTGGTCAAACAAGCACCGGAAGATGATGGTGTGCTGAACAACTTTGCTTGGGTGCTGGCGACGTCCCCAAAAGATGAACTCCGGGACGGAAAACGAGCATTAAAAATGGCCACCAAGGCCAACGACTTGACCGAGGGCAAGAAGGCGCACATCCTTAGCACCCTGGCGTCGGCGTATGCCGAGATCGGCGATTTCGAATCGGCTCGCAAATGGGCGGAACAGGCGGTCGAGGCGGGTGCTGATGACGATGAAACCGATGGGCAATTGAAGAACGAGCTGGAAAGCTACAAGCAAAACAAGCCGTGGCGAGAACTTCAGACGGTGGACGAAAAGGAAGATCCAGTCCAACCGCGGCGCAGCCCCTTCGAGGCTTGATCGATGAATCGCCAGGATGCCTATGACCTGATGTGCCAGTACACATCCAGCGAGAGTCTACGTCGGCACATGTTGGCCGTCGAAGCCGCCATGCGCGCCTATGCACAAAAGTTCGGCGAAGACCAGGAGAAATGGGGGATCGTCGGCCTGTTGCATGACTTCGATTACGAGCGCTGGCCGGATCCACCGGACCACCCGTTACAGGGTGCTGCGATCCTCGACCAGCACGGCTATCCGGCCGATGTGATCTATGCCATCAAGTCCCACGCTGATTATTTGACCGATTGCCCTCGAGTGACCCGTTTGGATAAGGCTCTTTACGCGTGCGACGAATTGACCGGACTGATCAACGCCGCCGCGCTGATCCGCCCCGAAAAAATCCGCGGGCTGACCGCGTCCAGCGTCCGCAAGAAGATGAAACAGAAGAGTTTTGCTGCTGCCATCCATCGCGAGGATCTCGTGCGAGGTGCCGAGGACCTGGAAGTGGATCTGAACGAACACATCCAAATGGTGATCGACGCGATGGCAGGGATCGCAGATCAACTGGGGCTGGAACCAGCCACCTAGTTCGAATAAGCACTCGGCCAGGAGTTTCTTATCAATCAAGGTGGCGTTGGACGAATGAGTTCAACGAGGTCGGGAGCCGTTTTCGTTGGAGTTCACGATTCATCGTGCTTTCGTCAGGTTCCCACACGCTAAAGCGTGAACTCCAACATCGGGGGGCCATTGTTGCAAACGGGCCGGAGGCCGATTAGCATGATCTATTGGTAAACCCCAAGATTTCTCAGGAGCCGCATCATGTTTCACGCCTTGAAGATTGTTCTGCCCGTCGTTCTGATCGGATCGTTCCTTGTGAATGCAAGTCCTGCTGGGCAGGATGACGCCGACCCGGACATTGCGAAACCGGTCGTCGAAGCACAACCGGAAAGCGACTCACCTGCGTCGCCGGAAGATACCGGACCGCCCATCGAACCGCCCATGCCCACAGATCCGCCAGCCGTTGCCCACAGCGAGGATTCGCTTCACATCCCCGAGGCGTTGTCGGAAGCGTTGCGAAAAATCCGTGCGGACGTCGGCCATGATCGATTGCGAGTCGG
>SKVE01000444.1 GCA_007129635.1 Planctomycetaceae bacterium | reverse complement strand
CGTTCGGCAACTTGGATCATGTGCCCGAGCAATTGCACGACCAGTGGACGGCTCGCGAAGCGATCGAGATCTTGGCCGCCACGCACTTCCTGCTGGGCGAATCCCAACCCATGGAATTGCTGACGCCCCCTGGAGAAGCTGATGAAGCGACGGCGGACGAAAGGGCGCGGCGAGGCCGTGAGTTGTTTCAAACGGCAGGATGCCTGGTCTGTCACAAGCATCGAGACCATCAGGACGCGGAACCTTTCCGCAGTGAATCATCGGTGGCGGACGGTCCCGACCTGTCGGACTGGAAGGACCTGACGCATGGTCCGGACCGTCGTCGTTGGCTATACACCTGGATCAAGGAGCCTGCCCGATACGACCCTCGGACGTTGATGCCCGCCATGAATCCGCAGATGGCGGTTCCCGCTGATGTCGAAGGTCCGTTGCGAGACGCTTACGATCCGGTAGCGGATCTGGTCGAGTATCTGTTGGGCAGCGAGGCTCAAGACAAGCCGACCGTGTCGGAAGATCCCCTGGACCTGCAGACGTTGGATCTGCTGGTGCTGGAGCATCTGAAACGCGACTTTCCCGAAACTCGCGCGATCGAGTATCGCGATGGCGGCATCCCGATGCACTTGGCCGACGCGATCAAGGCGGCCGAGCGCGATCTGCTGGTCACCGATCAACAGCGTCAGCAGCCCGATTTCCGACTGGATCAAGATACCAAGCTGCGCTACCTGGGCCGCAAAACGGTCACCTGGCATGGCTGCTATAGCTGTCACGAGATCGCAGGTTTCGAGAATCTGCCGCCCAACGGAATCGAGCTGAATCACTGGGGCCGCAAAGATCCGGGTATGCTGGCTTTTGGACAGGTCGCCGACTATGTGGCGGCGCAACTGGAGCGGTCTCCCGAAGAGCATCCCGATGGTCTGTTTTATCTGCGACATTTGCGCGGGGAGAACCGGATCGGCTTTTTGCACCAGAAGCTGCAGGAATCGCGCAGCTTTGATGTCGGCACCCTGGCGGACAAACCTTGGAACGATCGGCTGAGGATGCCTCAGTTCGACTTTTCGGCCGACGATCGCGAAGCGGTGATGACCTTGGTGCTGGGCCTGGTCGCCAGCCCCCCGCGGCCGCGGTATGTCCACCAACCGGATCGGCAGCAGTTAGCGGTGATCGAAGGCCGGAAGATTCTGGACCAGTACAACTGCCGTGGCTGTCACATGTTGCGCGCTCCTCAATGGCAGGTCGAGTTCCCGCCAGGTACCTTTGACGTACAAGCCCGGCAACCCACCTTTCCTTTTATCACCGATCGGCACCCGTCGGAGATGCTCGAAGACGCCGATCAGCCCGATCGACGCGGTTTCTTGAGCGCAGCGCTGATCGGACAACCACAGATCGGCGCTGATGGGCTGCCGATCGTCTACGACGATTTTGGCGATGAATTGTTCGACGACGAAACATACGATGTCAGCACGTTGGAATTTGCCGTCCAGTTATGGGAGCCGGCCGTTCTGGAAGGCCACGCGTATCGAGTGGGCGAAGCGCCCCTCTATCTGCTGGCGCCGATGATTACCAGGCGTTTACCCAGCGATGGGGGCTTTTTGACCAACTATCTTTTGCCGCATGTCGTCCGTCGCGAGCGCACGACGAACCCCAACGCCAACGGCGCCGAGGCTTGGGGCTGGCTGCCCCCGTCGCTGCACGGCCTGGGGCATCGCGTCCGGACACCCTGGTTACGCGACTACTTGCTGGACCCCGATCGGCTGCGTCCGGCTGCCGTCGTCCAGATGCCTCGCTACGCCCTGTCTGCTCTGGAAGCCGATCGTCTGGCCCGCTACTTCGCCGCGATCGATGGTGTCGACGAACGTCTGGAGAATGTCCAGCGGCGTAACACGATCTACCTGGAACAAGCGGATCAAGCCTATCGGCAGCGACTGCAACAAGCCGGTAGGACCGAAGGACTGGCGCCGGGGATTCGGCTGGAACATGCGCTGCGGATCCTGGCGGACCGAAATTACTGCATCACCTGCCACATCGTCGGCGACTACGAACCGGTAACCAGCGACAGGGCCAAAGCCGTGGATCTTGCCAGCCTGCACCACCGGCTGCGCCCCGAATGGTTGCGCCGCTGGATCGGCAATCCGGTTTCGTTGATTCCGTACACCAGCATGCCCGTCAACATCCCCTATCATCCGGACCAGGAGCATCAGGGCGGAGTCGACCAGGATCTGTACTTGGGAACCAGTGTGGAACAGTTAGACGCCGTCGTCGACCTGCTGTTGAACTTCGACTCGTTCGCCACCTCACGCAGCTCGGTCAGCGACCAGGTCCCGTCGATTCCCGAAGCGACGGATCCCTGAAGTAGCGGCAGCCATCTGATGCGGCACCCGCGTCCATCTTCCTGATCGCCACGCTGCACAGTATACTAGAAGGGGTCGGGAGTTCACGCTTTAGCGTGTGGGAACCTGGCAAAAACACGATAAATCGTGAACTCCAACAAAAACGACTTTCGCCCCCGTGGCGTGGTGGTTGGTTGCTTTCCTGATCGGAGATTTTCCTCATGCGAAAAAAATATCGAATCGGCGTGATCGGTCATACCGGACGTGGGAACTATGGGCATGGCATCGACGGAGTCTGGTTGGACATGCCCGATTGCGAGATCGTCGCGGTTGCCGACGAGCATGCGGATGGGTTGGCCGCCGCCTTAAAGCGGCTGAAGGTCAGCCAGGGTTATTCCGATTATCGCAAGATGCTGGATAACGCCAAACCGGACATCGTGGCCGTTGCGCCTCGCTGGATCGATCAGCACCGTGACATGGTGGTCGCAGCCGCCGAGCGTGGGATGCATGTCTACATGGAGAAGCCCTTCTGCCGTACGCTGGAGGAAGCGGATCAGATCGTCGCCGCCTGCGAGAAACACCGTATCAAACTGGCCATCGCCCACCAGACTCGATACAGTCCGCGGCTGCACGTCGTCCGCCGCCTGCTGGAAGAAGGAGCGATCGGGAAGGTGCTGGAATTCCGTGGCCGTGGCAAGGAAGATCGGCGAGGCGGCGGAGAAGACCTGTGGGTCCTGGGCAGCCATATCATGAACCTGATCCATCATTTGGGCGGTCAACCCAAATGGTGTTGCGGGCACGTGCTGCAGGATGGCCAACCGATCACGAGCCAGCATGTCCAACCGGGAGCGGAAGGCATCGGTCCGTTGGCCGGGGATACCGTGGCCGCCATGTACGGATTGGACGATCATGTCACGGCCTATT
>SKVE01000212.1 GCA_007129635.1 Planctomycetaceae bacterium | reverse complement strand
TAACGGGTCTCCCGGTGTGAATAGTGAACTTCCTGCAGACATCGTCGCTGAGAACGAGAACTCGGCGTTTGATCTGGAATCCGATCAACCGTCACGATTGGACCGCTGCCAGCGACGCATCGGTTACCATTTCCAAAACCGACAATTGCTGATCGAGGCGCTGACGCACGCTTCGGGAGCCGAACATCGCCTGGCCTCCAACGAGCGTTTGGAGTTCCTCGGGGACGCCATTCTGGGGGCCGTCGTCTGCGAGTTGCTGTACGAACGATACCCACAGTACCAGGAGGGGGATTTGACCAAGATCAAGTCCGCCGTTGTCAGCCGCCAAGCCTGTGCGAAGATCAGCGAAGCGTTGGGGTTGCAAGAGTTCTTGATCGTCGGCCGGGGGATGGCCGCCAGCCAGACCATCCCTCCGTCCTTGCTGGCAGATGTGTTCGAGTCTTTGATCGCTGCGATCCACCTGGACGGTGGCAATGACGCTGCGAAGCGATTCATCGAGCAGTACATCGGCCCCGAGATCGAACTGGCTGCTACCGGTGACATGGGGGGTAATTACAAATCGCTGCTCCAACAGATGGCTCAGCGCGACTTCTGCAGCAGCCCCACCTATCTGTTGATGGACGAAAAAGGCCCTGACCATCGCAAATGCTTCAAAGTGGCTGCTCAGATCGGCAGCACCCTCTATCAGGCGGCTTGGGGACGCAATAAGAAGGAAGCCGAGCAGCGGGCCGCTTGTAATGCGTTAGCCGAGATCAACGGCGAATCGCCTCAGTACATCAGCGATTAACCCTTCTTAAGGGGCGCATCAAGCAGGCCGTCGCGATTGACCCACTTGCGCGCAGGCCGGGTGCATGCTACGATGCCACGCTATGGCCAAAACCCCCATGATGCAACAATACGAGGATGCAAAATCAGTCTGCGGCGATGCGCTGCTACTGTTTCGCATGGGTGACTTTTACGAGCTGTTCTACGAAGATGCGAAGACGGCGGCTCGTACCCTGGGCTTGACGCTGACCAGCCGCGATAAGGGCGAAAATCCCATTCCGATGGCGGGTTTTCCGCACCATCAACTGGACAGCTACTTGGGAAAACTGATCGCAGCCGGTTTTCGAGCGGCGGTTTGCGAACAGGTCGAGGATCCCAAACTGGCCAAAGGGCTGGTCAAGCGCGAGGTGACTCGGGTCGTCACGCCAGGCACGCTGACCGATGATGCGTTGTTGGACCCTCGCCAGTGCAATTACCTGGCAGCGGTGGTCAGTATGGGAACCGGCAGCGGGAAGGAGCAGCGGGGGGAACCGCAGGTGGGCGTCGCCTGGGCAGAACTCTCCACGGGCCGATTCCAGGCGGCCGTGTTTCCCACCGCGCAACTGATCGACCAATTGGCTCGGATCAACCCCTCGGAATGCCTGATCAGCGACGAAGAGAAGCGGGCGTTGGACGTCGAGCTGCCTTCGCTTCTGCTCACCCGACGCCCTGCCTGGACGTTTGGGTTCGATACGGCGAAGTCGGCCCTGTCGCAGCAGTTCGGCACGGCGGGGCTGGAGGGTTTTGGATTCGAAGACACGGATCGGCTAGCGGTACGGGCGGCTGGGGCGATCCTGGACTATTTGCGAGAAACGCAGAAAACGTCACTGGATCATTTTGATCGGCTGATCCCGTACCGTCCCGGCGCTTCGCTGGAGATCGACGAAGCGACTCGCCGCAGCCTGGAATTGACCCGTACGCTCCGGGGGGAAGGGCGCGATGGTTCGCTGCTGGCCGTGCTGGATCGCACCACGACGGCGATGGGGGCACGGTTGTTGAGCGAGTGGCTGGCCAATCCGCTGACCGATCTTGCAGCGATCGAAGCCAGATTAGACGCGGTCGAAGAACTGATGGGCGAAGACGCCTTGCGCGGCCAGTTGCGTGATTCGCTGCGCGGGATCTACGACCTGCAACGTTTGCTGGCTCGCGTCACGACCGGGCGAGCCAGTCCGCGAGATTTGAACTCGATCGGCCGCACGCTGGCCGAGTTGCCAAAATTGAAAGCCAAGCTGACAGCGCGGCGAAGCACGCTGCTGGGCCGTTTGGAAGCCGATTTGGATCTGTGCCCTGAAGTGCGAGGCAAATTGGAATCGGCGTTGGTCAGCGATTGCCCCTTGTTGGCTCGCGAGGGTGGCTTTATCCGCGACGGATTCGATGCAGAACTGGACCGCTTGCGCGATCTGGCGGCGGGCGGCAAGCAGTGGATCGCCAAGTACCAGGCTCAAGCCGTTGCCCAGTCGGGAATCCCCAACCTGAAAGTGGGCTACAACAAGGTGTTCGGTTATTACATCGAGGTCACCAACACGCAACGCGAGAAGGTCCCGGAGAACTTCATCCGCAAGCAGACGTTGAAGAACGCCGAACGCTATATCACTCCGGAATTGAAAGAATACGAAGAACAGGTGCTGTCGGCGGACGAGCGAGCCAAGGACCTGGAATACGAGCTGTTTCTCGAATTGCGCGACCTGGTCGCCGCCTCGGGCCGCCGATTGCAGAGCACGGCCGAGGTGCTCGCCAACCTGGATGTGCTGGCGGCCCTGGCCGAACTGGCTCGACACCGCAACTACTGTCGGCCGAAGATGGTCGACCAGGCTGTCTTGGACATCTGCGATGGCCGGCACCCCGTGCTGGACGTGACCGAAGCCGAGGGGACTTTTGTCCCGAACGATACGGTGGCCGATCCTGACCGGGGCCTGATGCTGCTGATCACCGGCCCCAACATGGCCGGTAAAAGCACCTATATCCGCCAGGTCGCCTTGCTGGCGGTCATGGCTCAGATGGGTTCGTTCGTCCCGGCTCATCGCGCCACCATCGGGATCGCCGACCGCGTCTTCGCGCGGGTGGGGGCCAGCGACGAACTGGCGCGAGGACGCAGCACGTTCATGGTCGAGATGACCGAGACGGCGCGGATCCTGAATACCGCGACGGCTCGCAGCCTGGTGATCTTGGACGAGATCGGACGCGGGACCAGCACCTATGACGGCGTCTCGCTGGCCTGGGCCATCATCGAACACCTGCACGATCAAGTCGGCTGCCGGACCCTGTTCGCGACCCACTACCACGAACTGACCGACCTGGAGAGTTCGTTGCCCGGCATTAAGAACTTGAACGTCGCGGTCAAGGAATGGGAAGAGAACATCGCCTTCCTGCACAAGATCGTCGACGGGGCTGCGGACAAGAGCTACGGCATCCATGTGGCACGACTGGCCGGCGTCCCACCGGAAGTCAACGAAC
>SKVE01000238.1 GCA_007129635.1 Planctomycetaceae bacterium | reverse complement strand
GCTGGCGAGAATGCGGCCATCGACTGCAGTCGCTGAGCGATCCGAGGATCCGTCACATCGACCTGGCCAGCCGGCTTCAGGCCCGTATGGCAACTCGCACAGGCTTGGTCCAAGATCGGGCGGATGTCGCGGTGAAAGCTGACTGGCTTATCGCCCCACGAGACGCGTGGCAAGGGCCCAACGGCAGCCTGGCTCGCGGCCAAAGATACTCCGGTATGCACCGACGGCGTGGTCATCTGCTCCTGGTGACACCCGGTACAGGCACGCACCTCGCCGGCCTTCAAGCTGACCCAAGAACGCATCCGCCGGATTTCACGTCCGTGGCTGTCGAGTAATTGGAAGTACAGCGACCGATCGGCGGGCACCGTGAAATGGGCGCTGCCGTCGGCTTGCAAGAGGACATCGCCGATGATCCGCTTGGGGGTCCAGTTCTCGATGTCGCTGCCGTCGTGCCGGTACACGGTCTGGCCCACATCGCTGAAATACGGCAGCACCAGCGATTCACTGACTCGCAGATAACGGGGAGCGTCCTCCGGCGTCTCGAAACTTGCTGCCTCCAAGCCCGCCTGGACATCGCTCAGCAGCAGCACGCCTTCGCCGATCTGGTTCTGGTAACCGATCGGCGAGGTCGGCGGCGACTGGGCTGGCGGCGGGTCAGAACTGCGGGGAAGAACCGGCGGCCGGGTGCGCGGCCGGAACGGTACGGGGTGATGCGACGAGAAGTCCGGATCGCGAAAGATCAGCTCCTGGTTACCGCTGCCGTCGACCAGATACAGGCCGAAACCATTCACCTGGTATTGGTCGGGCGAGTAATCATAGGTGCAGATCGCCAGGTCTTCGGCCAGCGGCCAAGGGTCGGCGAACCAGCCCTGCTCGGCGTTGGTCGTCGGCATGCCGCTCATCCCCTGCCACGTGGTCCAGGGCAACAGGGGCCGGACGGCGCTGGGTTCGCGGATGCCCAGCGAGGGATCCAGCACGCCGAGGATTCCACGTTGGAAGTTGTAATGCTGCGAGACGACCAGCATGAATTGGCGGCTGTTGGGGACGTTCCTCGCATTGGTGTGCATGATCGGGCGGCTCAGATGCTGGCCGTAGACCGGTTCGGGATAGGTACCGTCCGGCCGCATGACCCAAAAGGCATGCGGATTGTTGAACGACCGCTCATTGTACTCCCAACGCATGTAGCCGATCCGGCCATCGTCCAGTAGACGCGGGTTGTAGTCGCCGGTCAGATTGTTATCCAACCGTTCCAAGTGGCTGCCGTCCGGGTCACAGGCGTACAGACTGGGATGGATCTCGTGTTGCCCCTGATTGCACTGCATGCTGGATCGGCTGCGGTTCGACATGAACACAATCCGCTCGTCGGCCAGATAGGCAGGTTCCGCGTCGTGTACCCACCGGCCGCTGGTGATCTGCCGGATGGTATCGCTGTCCAGGCACAGTTCGTAGATCCACCCCGAGCCCATCTGCTGGAACGTTTCGTGGCCCGGGCGGACGGGATGCTGAGAGAAATCTTTGTCGCTATGCGTCCAGGCGAACACCAATCGACGGGCATCGAAGTGCAGATCAAAGCCTCGGACGTGGCCGGGCGCTAAGCGATCTTTCAGCAGCGGACGGACCGAGCCCAAGGTCTGGCCCGTTCGATCCACGGTCAGCACCTGCAGGTCGCCGCCCGGCGATCCCACCCACGGCAGGCCGATGCTGGAAACATCCGGGAAGATCAATCCATCCCGACGGGTGTAGAACACCACTTGTTCAACATCCCATGCGGGGTGTCGCCAAACGAGGTAGCGCACCGCCCAGCGCAGTGCCCGATACGCGTCCAGCAACTGTGCGGTCGGCGCGTCGTCCGGCAGGGCCTGCAATCGCCGATCTGCATCGTCGATCCGCGCGACGCCGTCGCCGACCGACACGCCCCGCTGTGCCAATCGCTGGGCTTGAACGCGGCCTCGATCGGCGCACAACGCCCCGTATTGCTTCAGCAGCGGACCGTGGAGGTAACCCGGGACGGGCCGCGGATTCAAGCCGTCGCGTGCGTCCATCGCCGTCAGCCACTCGACAGCAGCACGCCGCTGTTCCGGCGGCAAGTCCAACGCCACCACACGATTGACCGACCAGGGACTGATACTGCTTTGGTCGGCTGGGCGACCGGCAGCCAGGTTCTTCTGCGGGTCGGCGCTGCCGTAGACCTCCACTTGATCCAGGTGGTGCCAGAGGGGTTCGTCGCTGATCAGTCGAATGCGCACCCATCGCGCCGCCACCTGCTGCGGTGAAAAACGCACGACCAAAGGATCGTCTTGGATCGCTCCGCCGATGGGGCTGCCGTCGTGCCGGTAACGTTCCGTCCACGTGTGGCCATCGTTCGAGGTCAGGATCGCCAGACGGGTTGCATTCGCAATGCCGGGCGGGTAATCCAAGCGGTTGTAGACCACCACGCGCTGGATGCCCTGCAAGCCGTCGTCGCCCAAATCCACCTGCCACCACGGATGGGGTTCCCGGCCGGTATGAAACCCGTACTTGCCGTCCTTGATCCCATCGACGGCGCCCATCGCGTCGGCCGAGGTCGAAACGGACCCCGCCCGAGCCGGAAGATCTCGCAAGGCCCGGATCTGATACAGCAAGAATTGTTCGACATAATCGTTGTCGATCAACGCTCGGGCAGGACAGTTGGTCGCAGCGACGTCCGAATCGGGCGGCGTCTGATCCGCGTCGGACCGACCGTTTGCACACAACACCGTGCCCAACACCCACCAGGAGATGGCCAGAAACCGCATACAAGCCTCCTCGTGCAATCCATACCGTCAGCGATGATACCTGACAAACAGGGAAACGGAGCGATTACTCCGCATCATCCAGCATTGTGGCATAGCCCCACGCGAAAAACAATTCCGTTTTTGTTCGGCAGCGGGTCATGCACCCAGCGACGGTGATTGGTGACGGTGCGGTTTGCGAAAGGGGTCGGGAGTCGTTTTCGGATAACCGGCTTTCCAAGTGGTTAATCATTGCCCGAAAACGACTCCCGACCCCCTCGACCAATCCTTGACTGCCGCGTCGGATCGGCTAGGCTGAATTCAGCCGTTGGGAACCATATCGATGTCTCATTATCTTTATCGAAACAATATCCATGCTTTTCGCCGTAAACGCGTTCGTCGCGCTGGCATTGGTCGGCGGCATTCTCCTTGGAATTGTCTGGTATGTCTGGAATCACCTCCCAACCGGCGTCAAAAGACGATGGCTTGCGGGGATTCTGTTCTGTGCG
>SKVE01000268.1 GCA_007129635.1 Planctomycetaceae bacterium | reverse complement strand
TTGCCTCAACGGGATGACCAAGGGCAGATCATCCCGACGTTCCATACGACCGGCGGCGTGCTGCCGGGGCATGACGATATGGACGGCGGCGATGGAGACGATCTGCTGGTCGGCGACAATTACCTGCTGTACTCGCCGCTGTTCACCGGCTTGGATACGATCGACGATGCGGCGCAACAAGCCCAACAGTCGTTGGACAACGTGCTGCACAGCCTGCGAGTGTTGGGGCTGGACTTCCGACAAGCGGAGGTCGAGTTGCATGGGATCGATCGCCCGCGCGACCTGTACATCGGGCAGGATCTGATCCGCGGCGGAGACGGCGACGACATCATCATCGGCGATAACGGTTTGTTCCAGAACACGTTTTTGACCGGTCTGCCGGTATCCGAAGAGCGGTTTGTGGCGGCTGCCTTGGAGATCCATCAACACCTGCGCGACGTACAGCAGGCGGCCTGGGATCTGGACTACGTGTTGTTCGAAGCCCATACGCAGGTGCTGCGAGACCGGCTGGCTGCGGCTCCCGAGCCACAAATCGGCGTCCCGCCGAATCATCACCTTTTGTTTGTCGGCAATGATAAAATCTATGGCGACGGGGGCGATGACTTGATCATCGGCGATTATGCCCTGTTCCTGACGACGCCCGTCACCGGTTGGCGATTGGATCAGATCGAGCTATTTTCCCCGTTTTCTACGGCATCCTGGGATGCGGCTCGAGCTGCGTTGGCGGCACAGCAAACGGCCCACATGCAACAGTGGGATGCGGCTCGCCAGCAAGATCGCGACCTGGAATCCTTGGTGATCGATGCTGCGGCCCTGGACCAACTGCAATGGGACTTTGATTATCCGCTGGACATGGGCAACGATTGGGCTCGTGGCAACGAGGGCGATGATGTGCTGATCGGCGATTTCGGCATCTTCGTCATCCCCTCGGTCCTGAACGCGCCAACCAATTCGGACGAGGACCGGCAACTGGATGCCTACGTCAAGCGGTTATTGTCGGATGTGGATGACTACCTGACCGGCCATCGCCATCCATTGAATCATAGGGATCTGCTGGCTCGGTACGAGCATCCGTACTATGGTCAACGCGGCGGTCGGGCAAAGGAAGTGCCGGTCACGGCCGGCAACGATGTTCTGTTCGGCGACGAGGGCAACGACGTCATCTTGGGCGACGTCATGTCGATGCTGATCATGTCCATCGGCGGCGAACTGGGTCCGCCGCCCGATTCCTGGAAGCATCCGGGCTTTGAACTGAAGCACATGTGGCGCGATCGTTTTTCGGTCGTGAACCACTACGACTGCGACCGTAGCGAATCGCGGGTCAACAACGATTGGATCTGGGGCGGACCGGGCGATGATCGGCTGTACGGCCAGTTCCGCGACGACCACGTGTTTGGGAACGCGGGCAGCGATCTGGTGTACGGTGGCGACGGCGGCAACGACCATGTGGAAGGCGGTCCCGAGTTCAACCCGGGCGATGTCAACGACGTCCGGGTCCGCGGCGACGACTGGCCCAAACTGCAACATCGGTATGTCCTGCAGACCTATGTCGCTCACTCCATCTCGGCCGTCTTCCAGCCGGATCTTCGGCACACTAACATGCATGCTCCGATGCCGCTGCATCTGGCCAGCATGACCCGGATCCTGAATCCCGACACGCAGGAAGTTACGGCGATCGAGATCACCTTCAGTGAACCGGTCTTAGCGTTGGCGTTGGGTGATCTGCGGCTTTTCCGAGACGGTCAAGCGGTGGCACTCGAAGGCACCGCCACTCTCTCGACCATCGACCAAGTAACCTGGACGCTGGATAATCTCAGCCCGCTGACCACCCCGTTGGGCAACTACCGCTTGGAATTGGATTCGTTAAGCTCGGACATTCGCGGGTTGTTAGGCAACCTATTGACCAGCGGCGGGGTCATCGAGTGGAAGATGTCCAGTCCCTGGCACAATCCGGTCAATCCTTTCGATGTGGACGGCCAGAACAGTGTGACCCCGCTGGATGTGCTGCTGTTGATCAACTACATCAACGCCCATCCCGGCCAGACCTCGTTGCCTTCGTTACCGTTCAGTCCCCCACCGTATTTGGACGTCAACAACGATGGCCGGATCACCCCGCTGGACGTGTTGATGGTTGTCAACCATCTCAACATGCAATCCATGGGAGAACCGGAAGGTGAAGCGGCCGGTTTCATGCCCGAGGCTGTCGGCTGGCATCACGATTTCGTTTCGGCAGCTCAGGAACCGCTTCGCTCGCCGACCGTTGAGGTTGATGATGGGGTGCTTGCGGCCTGGGACGAATTCGACGAACTCGACCTGGAACCCGAGCCCCTCTGGCCCGCAGCGGAAGACGACGGCAGGGATCTTGGCGACATCGATCTCTACGATCTTGATTTTGACGACATCGACCCTTCTGACTGGGACGATATCGTCGAAGATATTGCGGAAGCGATCCAAGTTCAAAACCGTTGACGCAAGATGGCGGTGTCGCGGCCGACAACGGGCACACGATGAATCGTGAACTCCAACGTGACTATCCATCCGGATCGTTCAGCAACTTCTCCAAACGCTCACGCAGTACTGCCGAGAACCGGTGAAGCCAACTTTCGTCGATCAGGCCGATCGAAATCATATCGCGGATGTGAACGCGGTCCTTGTCGCGAAAGGATGTCAGCTTCATTTTCACGAGACGTTCCAAGGGGATGGTACGCGCATCGCCAATCAGCTCGTATTCGTCAATCTCGGGAACCGTCTCGGGGTACTCTTCGCGGACCTTCTTGCCGGCGAAGACGACGTGAACGGCATCGCGAGCCTTCGCGTTGGGGCCATCCAGAAACATCGTCAGACCAGCCGTGCGCCGGTAAAGGAAGCCCTCGGTCGCCAAAGCAACGATGGCGGCATCCAGGTCCGTTTCATTGAGAATGATGTCAACGTCCCTGGTGTTGCGAACCACGGAGTCGTCGACTTGAGCGACCCAGTGCTGGACGGCATTCCCACCGACGACAGCGTAGGGAATGTTCGCGGCATTCAACGCTCGCGAAACACGTCGCAAGCGATCCCGTACCTTTTCCACGGCTTGTTCGATCCTTCCCCACAGGGCATCGCCCGCGTATTTGATCTCGATCATCTATCCTTGTCCGATCATGGGCTGATCGGGTTGAGGGGCCCGATGTACTTTTTGGCGACCACCAGATGATCCCACCAGACCTTGCTGGTGCCTTGTTCCGGTTGGGACATGTAGCGGTACAGCCAGAGTCCGTTGA
>SKVE01000511.1 GCA_007129635.1 Planctomycetaceae bacterium | reverse complement strand
GCTGGCCACCTCGGCAGAACAGCAGGTGATCCAGGCAGCGTTGGAGCAGTTGCAAAGCTCGGTAGCCGCCCCCGGCGGCCCCGTGCTGCGTTTCCACCCGCTGTCCCGGATGCCGAAGGACGACTTGATCGCGATCCTGCAGGAGATGGTTCCCCAGGCACAGATCACCGCCGATCTCGAAAACGAGCGACTAACCGTGGTCGCGACGCCCGAAGATCACGAAGCGATCACCAAAATCGTGGCCGAATTCGAGGCCAGTACGCCGCCAGCCGAACGAGCCATGCTGACGGTCTATCCCACGACCCCGGCTCAACAGCGTCGCTTTGAACTGGCGCTGGCTCAATTGACCGACGATTTGCCTTCCCTGCAAGTGCTGCCCAACGCGTCGCCCGGCGAGCTGGCGATTTGGGCGACTCCGTCGGATCATGCGCGGGTGGCCGAGCTGCTGAAGCGGCTGACTGGCGAGGTGGCGACCGACGACCCACCGCGCCTGGCGGGGTACTCGTTGAACGCGGCCGATCCGCAAACCGTGTCCGAGTTGCTCGAACGCCTGTTTCCCGACGCTGATATCGTGATCGACGAAAAGGCTCGCAAAGTGATGGTATGGGCGTCCCTGGCGGACCAGGCGCGCATCAGCGAAGCGATCCAGCAGATCGACAGCGGCGAACCCGGCGATTGGCAGGAGGAACTGCGAGCCTATCCGCTGCGCGACGCCGATCCAACCGTCCTGGTCCAGATGTTGACTCAGACGTTACCCGACATGCGCATCACCAGCGACACTCGAGCCAACACGTTGCTGGCCTGGGGAAGTCGACAGGATCATCAACAGGTTCAGAAACTGGTCCAGCAATTGACGCAGGCACCCGATACAGCTCAACGAGCCGCGGTGTACGACCTGAAATCGATCACGGCTTCCAGCGCGCAGAGCATCCTGGAAAACGCGGTACCGCAAGCCAAATTGACGCTCGATCCGGAAAACCCCCAGCGGCTGACCGCTTGGGCGCGGGTCTTCGAGCACGAATCGATCGCGGCCATCTTGGAAGAAATCGACGTCCCCGGCGATGCCACGTTGGGCTCGACGGTCGAGGTGTACAGTATTCCGGCGATCAGCACGACCAGCGCGATCTACCAACTCCGGACGCTCGGCACGGCCTTTCCCCAAGCCAACTTCTCGTTGGGAGGCAATATCGGTCAGGTTGTGGCCTGGGCCTCGGCCAAAGATCACGAACAGATCCGCGCGCTGGTCGAACGGATGAAGGCCACGGCGGAAGAAGATGCCCCATCGCTGGTCGTCTACACGCTGCAACACGTGGATGCGGATCAGGCGTTGGAGCTGCTCAGCAAGATCGTCGCGGAGGCTCAATTGACAGCGGATCCGGCGAATCCGAGTCGGTTGAGCGCTTGGGCCAAGCCGGCCGAGCACCAGACGATCGAAGATGCGTTAGCCCAACTGGATGTGGAAGAGGCTGCCGGGACCGGCTCGACGGCCGTGATCTACTCGCTGGACGGCATGGATGCGACGGCGGTGACCTATACCCTGCCGTTCTTAACCGCCAGCGTGCCCGGCGCCCGCATCACTCGCGGCGCGCAGCCGGATCAACTGTTGGCCTGGGCGTCGGCCCGAGATCACGAACAATTGAAAGTCCTGATCGACCAACTGACCAAGGAAGTGCCTGCAGAACAGGCGCCGCGTGTCGGCGTGTACTCGCTGCGATTCGTGCCGGCGGCTACCGCTGCGGAACTGCTGCGACGTGCCGTCCCCAAAGCCGAGTTCTCGTTGGATACGGCAGAGAAAGGGCGGCTGGTCGCGTGGGCCAGTCCTACCGACCAGGATACGATCCGAGTGATCCTGGACGACTTGGATGTCGAAGGCGACGGCAGCACGGCCGATGTCCAAGTTTATCGTCTGGAGGGCGTCACGACCGTCGCCGCTACCACCCCGGCCATCTCGCTGATGACCAGCGCCTTTCCCAATTCGCGGTTCTCTTTCGGGACGGCACCCGGCGAGATCGTCGCCTGGGCGTCGGCTCGAGATCATGCCGAAATCAAGCAATTGGTGAGCCGACTGAACGCCGGACCGCCGGAGGACGAAGCTCCACGAGCCGTGGTCTACTCGTTGAAGAACATCACGGCGGCGGACGCCACCACGGTCCTGACCAACGCCGTACCTCGCGCCAAGCTCACTTCCGACACGCGCAATCCCCAACGACTGACCGCGTGGGCTACTCCCGACGAGCAATCGACGATCCAGGATATTGTCGAACAGATCGATGTCGAAGGCGATCCCGAAGCCTCGTACTCGGTGGCGATCTATCGGCTGGAGGGCATGAGTACCCGAGCCCTTTATTATGCGGGAACTTTCCTGGGAAGAGCGGTGCCTCAGGCCCGGTTCACGCCTGGATCGGAAGAAGGCCAGTTGGTCGCTTGGGCCACGGCCAATGACCATCGGCAGATCGAGCGGCTGGTCGAACAAATGACTGCCGCGCCGCCGGAGGAACTGGCCCGGCAGGTCGAGGTGTATTCGCTGGAACACATTACCGGTACCGACGCGGTTCAGGTCCTGACGGCCGCGCTGCCTCGCGTCACGCTGACGACCACGCCCAACGATCCGCAACGACTGACCGCGTGGGCGACGCCCAGCGATCAGAAGACCGTCCGGGCGATGTTGGATAAGATCGACATCGAAACCGCGCCGGACAGCGAAGCCTCGATTGCCGTCTACCGATTGCAGAGCACGGCGGGTGCGATGACGGCCGTTGGGCTGGCGAGCGCTCAGCGGCTGCTGACGTCCGCGTTCCCTCGCGCCCAGTTCTCGCCGGGGATCGAACCGGGACAACTATTGGCCTGGGCGACGCCCAAGGAACAGGAAGGAATCCGCGAACTGATCGAGGAACTCAATGCCGGGCCGCCACCGGACGAGGCTCCTCAAGCGGTGGTCTACACGCTGAGGAACATCAACGCGACCAACGGGCTCAGTATCCTGACCGGTGCCGTTCCCCAAGCCAAGTTGACCACCGACGCGAGCGACCCGCAGCGTCTGACCGCTTGGGCGACGCCGGCCGACCATGCCAATATCCAAGCCATCCTGGAACAGATCGACATCGAAGGTGATGTGGATGCCGGTCGTACGGCCGTCATGTATTCGCTGGAGGACATGGATCTGCGCGCGATGACATTGGCCTACCAGTTCCTGGCCTCGACGGTGCCCGACGCACGTTTCTCGCCGGGTGCCCAGCAAGGCCAATTGCTGGCGTTGGCCAGC
>SKVE01000280.1 GCA_007129635.1 Planctomycetaceae bacterium | reverse complement strand
GGTTCGCCTCGCGCCGAGACCAGGAAATCTTCTTCGGACAGCGGGTAGGGAGTCTTGTAACCGGTGAACCGGCCGGCGGAGCGGTAATCGTCCGCCTCGATCGGATCGACGGGCGGGATGCTGCATTCGGGCCAGCGCAGATCGGCGGTCACCTTGGTCAATCCGTCCGGGAAATCACGGCCCTGGCCCGGGTCGATGATCCCGATCGAACCGCTCCACCAATCGTGATGCCCGACGCCTGAAAACATGACGCGTTGGCTGCCGGGGATCGCTCGCGGTTCCGAGGTATGATCCGGCCAGACCGATTGATTGCCCCAGAAATGAGCCGTCCCGGTGCCGTCGGGGTTGGTCACCCACAGCTTCTGCAACCGCCATAGCGGCTTGTCGGAATACTCCCATCGCGAATAGATCACTCGACCATCGTTCAACAGCGACGGCACAAAGTCCGGCTCGCCATTGTAGCTGATCAGATAGATATCGTTTCCATCCGCATCACAGCGGGCCAGGATGTACGAGTAGATAAAGGGTCCGCAGCGGACGTGCGAGTTGCCGCGAGTGGTGGTAAACAGAATGCGACCGTCGGGCAGATAGATCGGGTCGATGTCGTCGTAGTCGCCGTCGGTCAATTGGCGCAGGCCCGTGCCGTCCAGGTTCATCTCGTACAGATGAAACGCTTTGCCGTCATGGGGCTTGTAGCAGAACAGAACCCGCTGCCCATCGAAAGACAGATCCGGCCGCCAGAAACTGCCGGGTTGTGCCTGCGGCGCCAACAGACGCACTCGGCCGCCGGGATGCAATCCGTCCAAGACCAGCAATCGTCCGCCCGGCGTGGCTGTGATGCCCATGCGATGAATCGATTCGTGGATGTCGTTCACTCGGCCTCGCGGATACGGCTGGTCGATGAACAACAGCTTCGAGAAATCCACGACCGGGTTGGCCAGTGCAATCCGCCGCTTCACCCGTCGCACTGCGAAATACAATTCCTTCCGTTCCGCTGGGGTGCCTGCGTATTGGGAAACTGCGTCCAACGGAGCCCGCTGGAGCAGACGATGCTGCCAGGGCCCCAGCCCGCCATCTGCGGCCAGCATCGCCCCGTCCCAGGCCGAGTCGTCGAATTCCGGTTGCTGCCACCGGGGCGATTCCTCGCGGGCGGCCAGCCAGGACGTGTCGGACACCAGATGCACCGGATTTCCCTCTGCAGCAACCCACGTCAACCACACGATCAGCCCTGCCGGGTTCCGCTGGACCGGAGCGGGCCGGTTCTCTGCCCGCACGGCGATCACATTGGTCCCCGGCCGCAGATGCTCTTCGATCGGGAAGACTGCCGGATGCTGCCAGGTGTTGTGAGTTCCCAGCGGTACGCCGTTCAGGAAAACCTCGCACGCATCATCAACGGCGACTCGCAGTTCGGCCTGGACCAGCGAGCCCGGAGGCACATCAAACGTGCGGCGGAAGTATCGGGCCTCGACCGGCGCGTCTTCCGCCGGCCGCCCCTCGGGAAACCAGATCCATTGAGGCAGTACCTGTGCCGAGCCTGGTTTGGAAGAGTCGTCGGCGAGCTGAGCCAGACGTTGCTCCAGGGCAGCCAGTTCGGACAATTCAGGCCCGAGATCGGGTGTCCGGGGATTCCGCGCCAGGCGGGCGGCAAGCTGGCGAGCCCAGTGGATCTCGTCGGCCGCCCGCTGCTCCAACGGCTGGCCTTCGGCCTGAAACAGCCAATCGCGTTGCAGTACCGCCTGGGCCTGGTCCGCCCCGAGCGTCTCGGTCGGCGGCGTGAAGGGCCGGTCGAAGCGGTAAGGCAGGTAGATGCCCTGCCGCGCCAGTTCGTCCTCGCAAACGGTCGCCTCGGAAGCGGTGGATTCGAGCACCGGTGCACTGCTGAAGATGACGGACAGGCCGAGCAACAGTCGGCATGAAATGAAGTATCGAGTGTGTGGGGTCATCTCGAGAGCTCCTTGTTTGGGTGGAGGCGTCTTTCGTTGAGTTTCCCGCTCGCCGCGATGGAAGCCCGTCGTATCATCGGCGCGAACAGGCAGCCGAAGACGATTCAAACTGCGGCTCACGACAGAAACGCCTGGACAGAATCCTCGGATCTCTGCCTGCATGTTCGCACAGCGGACGCAAGAAGTACAGTCGGTGCTCTGCTGCGGATTCGTCTGCCGACCGGCCACGAACCAGCCTTTCTGACTATTGCAGGAAGTCGGGGACAGCCAGCTTTAGAGGGCTGCGCGGCGAAGGCCGGCCTGGTTGTCACATCGGTCAAGGCTTCCCACCAGATGGAAGAGCGGGGCGAACGCTGGGAGGTGTCGCACGGAAGCGGGGGACAACCAGCTTTTGATGGCTGCGCGGCGAAGGCTGGCGTGGTTGCTACATCGGTCGAGGCTTCCCACCAGATGGGAGAGCGGGGCCATCGCGGGGAGGTGTCGCGCGTTGCTGGAGCACGCCGTTCGGAAGGGATCACGCCCGTCTGCGGTAGCGGCGCGGGACTCGCCCTGAGCCTTCCGGCGTACCTGCCGTGCAGAGAGGTTTTTTCCCGGGACCAGCACGTCACCGGCAGGCGTGGCGAATTATCCGGGCATCGGGGCCGTCAGTCGTGGCGGCTGGCTGCATCCAGCAGTCGACCGCCGGGGTTGCGGAAACGATGGGAGCCGCGCCGTCGGGTTGCTTCGCGAGCCACCGATGCCGGACTGCCCGCCACGCGGTGGAACAAACGTCCGAAGCCGGTTGCCAATTCGTACCATCCCTCGGGAACAATCCCCAGCCGCTGGAGAATCGGAGCCAAGTGAGCAGGGATCGTGCCCGTCTTGCCAGCCACGGTCTGCCGGCCGGTCCAGTCGAGCAGTTTCAGGTAATCCTCCACACCCATCGGCAGGAACCCCTTGTCGCTGGCACGCGTCGGGAGAATGCTCGGCCGCGGCCCGGGCGTCCCCTCTTCGTCCAATTCCAAGGGTGTCAGCCAGTCACCAGCGCAGTTGCTACGTGCCCCGACCTCTCCCACCACCTCCTCGGTGGTCCTCTGAAGCTGATCGATACGCTGCCGCGCGGAGGTGTGCTGGCTGGTCTCCGGCGTCTGGCAACACCCGGCCCTCGACCGAGCGTTCTCCCCACGCGTGCCAGCGACAATGGCTTCCTGCCGATGAGTGTGAAGGATTACCTGGAACTGCTCGACTGGACGGGCCGGCAAGCCGTGGCTAGCAAGAGGGGCACGATTGCTCCGCACTTGGCTCCGATTCTTCAGCGACTGGGGATTGTTCCCGAGGGATGGT
>SKVE01000451.1 GCA_007129635.1 Planctomycetaceae bacterium | reverse complement strand
GGCGAAAAGCTGCACGCACATCAACGCGAAGTCTGCCGTGCTCGCCTCGACAAGCTCCGCGCTGCTGTCTATCGTGAGGGTTTAGTGAACATCCAGGGTCTTGGAAATTGACGATTGAAGCGGAGGGAAAAATACCATGCGATGGCTCATCTTCGGTCTGGGCTCGGTGCTGCTAGGATTGGTTTACACATCGGTGTCGCTAGGGGCCGATGATCGGTCGGGTCCGCGAGCGGCCCATCTACCCGAACCGGGCTCGGTGGTGATCGACCACCAGCGAGGCGAACTGATCCTTTCAGCAAGAGTTCAGTTTCCGGAGGACAAACCGTGCATCAACGAGTTCGGGCAGCGAGTCCAAGCCTTTGCTGGCTGCGCGACAGCGGCCGGGGGGGACGCCAGGATGGCCGGGTATTTTGTGTTCCTGGTAGATGTCGATACGGAAACCGTGTTCGAGGGGCTGATGAAGTTGGGATGTCGCCCACGAGTGCATTACAGCATCCAGGAGGGGCGAAAACGTAGCGGGTTAACGGCGGATACCCGCCCCGAAGACTATCTGCAAGGCGACCCCGTGGTTTTGTCGGTGTTCTGGCAGGACGAAAAGGGTGCTTGGATCGAGCGAGCTTACCAGTACTTCGTGACCGAAGCGGTCATGGTCGACGGCCACCAGATCGAAAAACCTTGGACTCCGCACTTCGTATTCCATGGCAGCGGCGCCATCCACGCCGCCGCCACGGGATGTATCGCATGCCCCTGTAATTGTCCGGGCGGCATCATCGCGGACAATCGCTATCCGATCTATGATCCGAAGCCCACCGTGCGTTTCGACATGTCCAAGGCGCCGCCCGTCGGTACCCAGGTCTATGTTCGCATCCGCGTGATTTCGTCCACCCCTTGATCGGCAGCAAATCAATGATACGAAATCGATTCGCGCCCCCTGTTCCTGTGGCCATCGTCGCCTGGATGTGTGTCGCCGGTGCTTTTGGTGCTGACGAACCCGAAGTCGTGGGGCAGCATGAAGACAACATCTATCAACTGACGTTTTCGCCGGATGGCCGCTGGTTAGCGACAGCCTCGGGTGACGACACGGCCGTGCTCTGGGATTTCCAAACTCGGAAACCCCACGTGACGTTGACACACGATGGGCCCGTGTACTCGGTTGTCTTTGCGCCGGACGGCAAGCGTCTGGTCACCGGCTGTGGTGATGGTCACGTGACCGTCTGGTCGGTCCCCGACGGCCGCCAGCTTGCGGCGATCAAGCAGCACGAGGACGCCGTGTACATCGTGGCTTTTTCCCCCGACGGGAAACGGCTGGCCAGCGGCGGTGGCAACGGAGGCGGCGGGGATACCGTTTGCCGGATCTGGAACACCGAAGATTGGACGATCCTTCATCGACTGGAGGGTCACACGATGCCCGTCTACGGCGTGGCCTTCTCGCCGGATGGCAGGCGGATGGCCTCGGCCAGCCGCGATAAGACCGTTCGATTGTGGCGGCTGGATGACGGAACCAGCCGCGTGCTGGAAGGGCACACCAGCGATGTCTACCGCAACGGTTTCTCGCCGGACGGGCGCTGGCTGGCGACGGCCAGTCAGGACGCGACGGTTCGCGTCTGGGACATGGCCTCGGGAACATGCCGAGCGACGCTGCCTGGGCGACGAGATCCCATGTACGGCGCGGTCTTTTCGCCGGACGGCGGGCTGCTGGCCGCCGTTGGCGATGACTGCCGCTTGCGAATATGGCAAGTCCCCCAGTTCACACCGGTCTTCGAGCAGCGTATGGCTCGCGAAGCGCTCTTCGCTTTGACGTTCTCCAACGATGGGAAGCAGATTCTCATGGGCGGTGAAGATACGAGGATCTATTTGCATCTTTTACAGAATGACCAATAGCACCGAACTGTTCGTAGTTGGAAAGCGACCATGCCAAGTTTGCGACGACTTCTACCCCAAGTGATTGTTTCTCTAGGTTTGCTGCTGTCGGGATGCCAACCCACGGCTCCCAGTCCGCCGGCACCTCCGATCGCGGACGATCCATCGGATTCCACCGAGGCTGCTGCGGTGGATGCTGAAACGCACGGGGAATCGCCCAAGCCGCCAGCGCCCGTCGTTCAGTATTCAGAAGAGCAGATAGCAACCGCCAGGCAGTTGGCCAGTGACCTGGGAGTGCTGATCCGCGAAGATGATCAAGGCAAGGTGGTGCTGATCGATACGGCAGCCAACCGCAGTTGGGTCGATGAAGATCAGATGCAACAACTGCTGGTGTTTCCCACGTTACAGACGCTGACGGTCGAGGGGCCGAGCATCACCGAGCAGTTGGCGCCCCGAATCGCCGAAGCCACACAGTTGACGTCACTGGCGATGCGCAACACGCTGGTCAACGACCAGGGGATCGAGCAATTTCGAGATCTGAAGTCGCTGCGGATCATCGACCTGCGTCTGTCGGCGTTGCTGACCGACGCAGCGATGGAGACGTTGTCGACGATGGCCTCGCTGCGCGCGGTACGGTTGAGTGGCGTGAATTTGACCGACGTTGGATTGGCCAAGTTGCTCGAGCTTCCCAACCTGACGGAACTGGACCTGCGCAACTGCCGGCAAATCTCGAAAGATGGTATCGCCCAGATCGGCAAGAAACGCTCGATTCGCGTGTTGAAACTGGGCGGCCCCGAGATCGACGACCAAGTGCTGGAACTGGTCGCCGAGATGGATCAGTTGACGGGCCTGTCGCTGGACAATTGCGACATCACGGATGCGGGAATCAGCCGGCTGACGAACCTGCCGCTGGACGATCTGACCATCTTTCAATGTGTGAATATTACCGACGAAGGACTCCAAGTGCTGGCTCATTACGATCGTCTTCGCCGGTTGACGCTGCGGGACGTATCGGCGACTGGGGAGTCTTTGCGGTTGCTGCCCCGTCCCGAGTTGCTGGTCACGTTGAACTTGGAGCAATCGCGATTCGGCGATGGGCAAGCGCCCGTGTTGACACGGTTCACGGGCCTGGAGACTTTGGTTCTGAGCCAGACGGATTTGACCGATGACGCGGTCGACTCGCTACAGGCCCTGACGTGGCTGAAGCTTTTGATGCTGACCCAAACGGAGATCACCGATCAGGGCGTCCAGCGTCTGCGTGAAGCGTTGCCCGAGGTTTCCATCCGTCTGCACTAACGCGGCTCGGCCGCAACCAAGTAGGTTGGGTCTCCGACCCGACCCGGTCGGGACAGAGTCCCAACCTACAAACATGCGCGCACCGTGCGCGCATGTTACGACCGAAGACT
>SKVE01000794.1 GCA_007129635.1 Planctomycetaceae bacterium | reverse complement strand
GATCGCCGACGCCGTAGGGCAACTGATCGCCAACCAAGGCCAACGCTAACATGGAATTGACTCAAGCCGCTTTCGACGACCTCCGCCGATCCATCCATCGGCTGTGCGGGATCGTGTTGAACGACGACAAAGAGTACCTGATCCGCCATCGCTTGGAACCGGTCGCGGCCCGGTGCGGCTGCCACAACTTCGACGAGTTTTGCGCCAAGCTGGCGGGGGGCGAAGCAGCTCGGTTGCAGGAAGCCATTGTCGAAGCCATCACGACGCACGAAACGGCCTTCTTTCGCGATCAGCATCCATTCGATGCCCTGCGCCAACAGATCCTGCCCGACCTGGTCCGAAACCGCCGCAAGGAATCCAACAGGACACGACGCCCGATTCGCCTCTGGTGTGCGGGCGCGGCCACCGGTCAGGAACCGTACAGCCTGGCAGTTTTGATTCACGAGTTGGCTGGCGCCTCGCGGGCAGACGGCCCGCAGCCAGACGATTTCTCGATACTGGCCACCGACGTTTCGGCCACAGCTTTGGCCACCGCCAAAACCGGAGCGTACCAACAGCGTGAGATCGAGCGCGGATTGACCGCCAGCCAAATCCACAAGTACTTCGAACTCTGTGGAGATCGCTGGGTGGCTCGTCCGATGCTTCGCAAGCTGATGGAATTCCGCCGAGTCAACTTGATCCAGCCTTTCAGCAGCCTGGGAGCCTTTGACTTGATCCTGTGCCGCAATGTGCTGATCTATTTTGACGAAGCCACGCGGCGAAAGATCTGCGACCAATTCCATGCCATGCTGCCAGAAGGTGGCTGGCTGCTGCTCGGTTCCGCAGAAAACCTGTATGGTGTCAGCGATCGATTCCTGTCCGTCCGATTCGGCAAGACCCTGGTCTACCGAAAGCAATCGTCCCCGGAGATCGACGACTCGTCGTGATGCCACGCGTGTCCCACGGACTCGTGTCCGTGGCTATCGCCTATCGTCGCTTCGCGACTGCTGGCTAGTGCCTGTCGTCGCTTCGCGACTGGGTGGCTTCAAGCTGCGTGCTGCCGCCGCGGGCACGGTTGGCCGGGTCGTAGTACTCGTAGACTTCAGCGTCCGGCACGGTGACGGTGACGGGCATCGTCGCGCGCAACCGGTACCGCAACTCCAACGATTGGCCAGGCCCCAGGCGCCGCAAGTACAGAATCGCCTGGCGCGGTGTGATCTCGTATCGAGCGATCAACTGCGAACCGACCAGTTCCTGCAACTCGCCGCCGTCGATGCTAAATCCTCCAGGGATCGGCAGGTCTAAGATGACCATCGGTGCGGGCTCGTGCAGGAGATTCTCGACCGTGGCCACCGCCGACACCGTCTGGTCGACCTCCAGATGCTGGCGGTCATAGACGACGTCGACCGATAACCGCGGTTGCTTGGGTGGCGCGCTTTCGGCCGGAAGCTCGGGAACGTGGTAATGGAAGGCGACTTGGTACCCGACCGCCGCCGGGCTGTGATCGATCAATTGCAGTTCGTACCGGTTGCCCGGCGCCAGCAGATCGCTCAGATCGACCATCTGCAGCACCTCGGCCTGATCGGCGGGGATCACTAGCTCGCGGACCGATTCGCCGCCCAAGACGATCTCGATCCGTCGCGGCTGATCGTCACCCAGCGGTGCGGTGGCGCCCGCCAGCAGGACTCGCAGCGCCAGCACGGTGGCCTGAGTCGAATGCCAAGTTCCTCGCGCGTCTTTTTGTTCGACCAGCCAGGCGAGCGCGGCCCGCGTGGTGGCCGGGGCCTGATGGGTTTTCAGCAGCGCCATCGCGCCCAACGCGGTGGCTTCAATGTCACCGGCCCGGCCCGCGCCGTAGAAGGTCGTGCGCTGTCCGGCTGCTTGTTCCCACCAAACCAGTTTGCCGTCGTCACTAATCTGTTTCATCGAATCCAAATGGGCCGCGTAGGCATCCAATCGACTCTCGCTTGGGTCGATCGCCGCGATGGCGTTGATGGTCAACGCCAGCAGGTACGCGCCGGGGATCGACTCGGGCGGATGGCTCAACAAATAGTTCAGCGTGGCGGCCGCTTGAGCGTTTTTCGGTTGATCCTGGAACACGGCCCACGCGATATAGGAGGTGGCTGCCAGATCGGGTGTGCCGCCTCGGTACACGCTGCCGGCCAGGCCGTCGTTCAACATACCGGCCTCGCTGGGCCACGAGCCATCCGGGCGTTGTTGGGCCAACAACCAATCGCGAGTCCGCTGGATCACTTGCGGATCGACATCATGCACTTTTGCCATGTCGCGGAACTGCATCAGCCCGTAGGCGGTCAACGTGCGGTTGGCCGGCGGCCTGCCGAACCAATCGAATCCACCACCGGCGATTTCGAAACTCAGCAGCCGCTGGTAGCCCAGGTGGATATACTGCCGCGCCTTGGTCTCGACCTCCGGTACCTCCTTCCCCGTCGCGCGCAGATACTGCAAGGCCAGGACGTTGGGATAGGTCGTCGAGGACGTTTGTTCGAAGCACCCGTAGGGCATCTGAAAGATCGCATCCAATCCCTCGACGACCTGACTGAAACTGGACGGATACAGTTTGACGATCGCCCGGGTACTGCCGTCAATCGCCTCGGCGGGTAGATCCAACAGAACATCGATCGGTGAATCGCCCAACATGCCACTGGTCAGTTCTTCGACGCGGCGCCCATCGGGAACCACCTCGATCTCGCGGCGGATGGCATCCGACACTCCGGCGGCCACCGCGTTGATCTCCAACGAATGCCGTCCGACTTTCAAGACCCGTAGCGGGAAGTGCAACGAGCGGATCTCACCAGGCTGCAGTTCCAGTGTCCGTGTCAGGGTGGTGCTCCGGTCCGACGAGGTTGGGGGATCAGCCGGTTCGGTACTCTCTGCGTCCTGCCCCTCGTCGGTGATGGCAACATCGGAATCGTCCAAAGGCTCGAACCAGTCGGCGTCGGTCAAGGTCAACGTGACTGTCTGGGGATCGTCCAAATAATTGTACACCACCACGGGGACTCCGACCCGATCGTTACGAGTTAACGCAACGGGCAGATTCAAATCGACGAAGAACGGTTGGAACACCCGGATCGGAAACTCGGCGCCGCCCAATTGGCCTTCGGCGGAAACGGCGCTGGACGTCAGCCGCCACGTGGTGATCGAATCGGCCAGGTCGATTTCCAGCGTGGCTTGGCCGTCATTGTCGGTGATCAGTTCCGGGCGCCAAAGCAGTGTCTCGGGAAACCACTCGCGCACCCGTGGCGGCGCAGCCGTTTCGCCATGATCGGCCGGATCCATCGGCAT
>SKVE01000682.1 GCA_007129635.1 Planctomycetaceae bacterium | reverse complement strand
TTGGAACGGATGCTGCTGAACGTCCGCGAATTGTTGCAACATCAAGGGGCGTCCTTCGAAGACGTGACCCAGATCGCGACGTTCCTGAAACACGCCGAAGACTATGAGCTGTGCCAACAGTTGTTGCGACAGTGGGGGATCCGTCACGTGCCGAACACCCTGGTCGAAGCGGGCGTCTGCCGCCCGGAACTGCTGTGCGAGATGGAGGCCATTGCGATCCTGCCCAAGTGAGGCGGCGATCGATTCAGCGACCAAGAACAAGAAGGAACGAAGCCCATGCCAAAGACCAACCGCCGTAAATTTGTCCTGGCATCGCTGACGGTCCTGACGCTGCCGCGCCGAGGCTCGACGGCCGAGCAACCCGTGCTGCGTTTCGGACTGGTAACCGATGCGCACTACGCGGACTACGAAACGTTGGGGAATCGCCATTACCGCGAGTCGCTGACCAAGATGAGCGAATGTGTCGAGAGCATGAACCAGCAGGGGGCGGAGTTCCTGGTCGACCTGGGCGACTTTAACGATGGAGCTCGAAAACCGGCGGAAGAGGACGCCCTGCGTTTTCTGAGCGAGATCGAGGCTCGGTTCGCTCGGTTTTCGGGACCACGCTACCACGTGCTGGGCAACCATAACATGGACGCCTTGTCCAAAACGCAGGTGCTCGGTCAGATCAAAAATACAGGCATCGATCCGGAACGCTCTTATTTTTCTTTCGATCGCGGCGGGCGGCGATTCCTGGTGCTGGACGCCTGTTTCCGCTCCGATGGGGCGCCCTATGATCGTGGCGACTTCCAGTGGACCGATGCCAACATCCCCGCCGAGGAACTCCGGTGGATCAAAGAACAACTGGAGGATTCGCCGCACCCGGTGATCGTATTCATCCACCAGCTTCTGGACGGTTCGGGCAACATCTTTGTCAAGAATGCGGCCGAGGTGCGGAACGTTCTGGAGGATTCCGGCAAGGTACTCGCCGTGTTTCAGGGACACCATCATTCCGGTTCGTACCGCGAACTGGAAGGTATCCATTACTATACGCTTCGAGCCATGGTCGAAGGCTCGGGGCCCGAAAACAGCTCCTATGCCCTGGTCGATGTCCAGCCGGATCGTATCGTCGTCAAAGGATACCGGCGTGCCGTCGATCAAACGATTTCATCATAATAACCTTGGAGGTAATCGCGATGACCAACAAGCCCCATCGGACACCTGACGATCCCTCGATCGCCGAACCATCCTGCCCGAGCAAAGTACGTTGGGACCGCCGTGATTTCCTGCGGCACACCACCGCAGGGGCGGGGCTGCTGATGGCCGGTCAGGCCGTAGCGTCCGATTCGCACGACTCCGAACCGCTTGACACCGAACCGTTGCCCACTCGCACCCTCGGACGCACTGGCGCCAAAGTCACGATCCTAGGACTTGGTACCGCACCCATCGGGGAAGGCCCCGTCGAACTGGACGAAGCAACGCGGATTTTTGGCGCTGTGTTGGACCGCGGCGTGAATCTGATCGATACCGCTCGGATCTATGGCAACGCCGAGGAAGCACTGGGTCAACTGATCCCCACGCGGCGGGAGCGGCTGTTCTTGGCCACCAAAGTGTCGACCGATCTGGCCGAAGCTGCAGAACGGTCGCTGGCCGAATCGTTCCGATTGATGAAGACCGATTACATGGATCTGGTCCACATCCATAGCGCCGGCAGCCGCAACATCGACCGTGTTTTGGGCAAAGACGGCGTGCTGGATTACCTGGTCCGGCAAAAGAAGGCGGGACGCATTCGGTTCCTGGGCATCTCTGGCCATAATCGCCCCGGGAACTTTCTGCGACTGCTGGAAACCGGCTTGATCGATGTGGTCATGCCGGTGATGAACTACGCCGATCGAAACATCTATGGCTTTGAAAAAACCGTGCTGTCCGAATGCCGTCGGCAAAATGTGGGCGTGATCGCCATGAAAGTGTACGTCGGGATCAAAGGCGGATTTCCCAACCATCGTCGCGCGCACGTCGGATGCGTCACCCAGCCCGAACGCCTGCCTCAGGCCCTGGCATACGCCTTGGATCTGGAAGGAGTCAGCGCGGCGGTGATCGGTCCCTACACGATGGAGCAGGCTCTGGCCAACGTCCAGATCGCCCGGAACTATCAACCGCTGACCGACCAGCAGCGTGACGAACTGCTAGCCCTCGGTCGCCAATTGGCGCCGGAACTGGGCCCCCGCTACGGCCCCGTGGCTTGAGCCTCGCAAAACCCACGGCTACGTTCACGTCGTCGGCCAGAGCGTCAGGAGACTCAAAAGCACAAAAGGACAGGCATTATTCCCAAAAGGACAGGCATTATTTACTTCTCGAAAAACGAGAATATCTGATCGATCGCACAAACAATGCCTGTCCTTTTCGCCTTCATCTTGCTCGGCTGGGCGTGCTTCCAGTCCATGATGGCCGCTGCAGTCGTTGGTCACACCGTGTTCTGTTCCATGAACTCGGGAATCAGCGTCTTGGCGGCGTGCCGGATTCGTTCCACCTCGCCTGCCGGAATGGAACGATACGGCCAGCGCATCCGATCGCCCACATCGGTCCAGCCGCCCAGGAGAGCCATGAATCGGTCGCAGGCGGCGTTGCAGAAGCTCTGTTCCTCGATGAAGGGCCGGATATACCGGTCCATGAACCGTCGCAACCGTCCTTCCAGTTCGAGCGCCGCCGGCATGTCGGTCTGCATCTGATCGGTCCAGCGCTGGGCGGCTCGCGGGTTGAGGCACGCCACGTTGGAATAGGCGCCGCACGCACCGCGGCAGATGCCGCTTGCCAGCAGATGCCCCGGCACGAAAACGCTCACCTGCGGCACGTGCCGGCGCATGGCCGCATACCACGCGTCGTCGCCGCCGGCCGTCTTCCAACCCACCAGGGCCGGCACACGTTCGCCAAGTTGGCTGACTTGCTCAGGTACAAGGATACGTTTGGCGTGCGGCGGATTGTACAGCACCAGCCCGATGCCGCCGGCCGCTTCTGCCATCTGCTCCAGGAACGTCGCTGCCTCCAGGTCGGTCACCGGGAACCAGTCGGGCAGGATCACCTGCACCGCACCCGGTGCCAGGGGAACGACGCGGCGTAGACGTTCGCGGGAGATCTGCGCGCTCATGTGACTGACGCCGATTTGGAACGGCATGTCCGTGGCGTTGCACTTGTCCGCGAGGCATTGCGAAATCCGATCGAACTCGTCCTCGGTTTGGGCGTGGAATTCGCCTGCCGTGCCGTTCGAGTAGATGCCGTCCACCCGCATGGCAATGAGCGCATCGACTTCGGCGGCGATGCGGCCCAGGTCGAGCGAGTCGTCGGTGTTCCATGCCGAAAGCAACGTTGCCCAATTGCCGCGGATTTGGTCTGGTGTGAGTGGTTTCATAACGCTCCGGTGATTGTGGACTGTAGCGTGTGGTTGTGGGGTGGGCCAAGGTCGCGTCGTTCTTGGTGGGACAGGGCAAGCGACGGCCGGGCCCATTTGCCCGCCGTTCGCTGGAAGAACGGTTGACAAGAGCGACCGAAGCCCCACCAAAACGGTGACTTGCTTTTCACCACCCTACCAGTTTCGGCACCTCGCCGTCGCCGGTCGGTTCGCCCTCGAGCAGCCAAGCGAGGTTGAACCGTGCAATGCGCCCTTCGCCGGAGCCTTCGTATAGCAGGTAAATCCAGCCTTCGCTGGGCGTTGCAGGCCGTCCGGCGGCCAGCGACGAGTACGCGAACGAGCCCTCGTCCACCTGCCGTTTGACCGGCCACGTCTGGCCGCCGTCGAAGCTGCCCCACACGTGCCCGTTGTGGCGTCCGCTGGACGAGACAATGTTGCTGAACACCAGGATATCGCGCCCGCGGACGGGCAGACGCACCAGGCCAGCCATCAGGCCGTAGTCCCGATCCTGGGCGCCGTCAGGCAGGACGTCGCTGACGGAAAGATCCTGCCAGGTTTGGCCGCCATCCTCGCTGTAAGCGATATGCCTCATACGAGGGTTCAGTCCGTCGGTTGAAAGGTGCCGGCGCGAGTTGTAGTAAATCCGACCATTGGAAAGCTCGCCCAGCGTGGCTTCGCCTGTGCCGCTGGCAGGGAACGGCGCGCTGGTGTGCCAGCTCTTGCCGCCGTCGTCGCTGTAGACAGCGTTGGTGTAATGCTGCGGCCAATACTTGCGATCGTTGCCGCCCATGTACGACCGCGACGGGCGCAGCAACCGTCCGGCGTGTTCGCCGTGCCGGAGCGTGATGCCGCGTTCGTTCATGCACATCGACGGAACGTTCCCCTTTTCGTCGGGATGGATCACGACCTCCTGCTCCGCCCACGTGTTTCCGTGGTCGGTGCTGCGGAACACGTGCAGCGGCGCGGGTGGGTGTTTTTCCTCGGTGAACACGAGGATATCGCCCGTGTTCTCATCGACCACTGCGCCGCCCGAGTTGAGGCCCTCACGCAGGGCGACTTCCGGGGCCCAGGTGTCGCCGCCGTCTTCGCTACGGCGCACCCGCACCGTGCCCCACCCCCACACGGCCAGCACCGCGCCGTCCGTCGCCACGACGACGTTGGGCAGACGCTGGCCTCGGAACACCGGCTGCACCTCGAACTTTGGGTCGCCCAGGAACGGCTCCAGATCGGCCTCCGCTGGCAAGCCGGTGGCCGTTTGCGGCAACCCGTCAGGCAAGCACTCCACCGCAGCCGCACCGGCGGCCCACAGCGTTGCCAAAAGGGTCGCGTACGCCACGGCCCGAACGCGTTCGCGTAACTCACGTCGGTCGTCATTCATTGCATGGCTCCTCAATGTTTCGTCTGAAACGGTGATTCGCTTCAACGTCAAGAGCATGTCTTAGCTTCGCTGGTAAAAATATATGAGCATTTAGCACCCTTGCATACCGTTTCAAAGAAAAAAGAAAAGAAAAGAAAAAAAGGACAGAAGAAAAGGACAGGCATTATCCACTTGCATTTGGAAGCGGACGAAGTTATCATGAAGAAAAGAAAAGGACAGGCATTATCTACTTGCATTTGGAAGCGGACGAAGTTATCATGAAACTGATGTTGCATTTCCCAATAGGAGGATTCGTGATGACTACAGCTCGAAGCCAACTCGTGGACGTAAACGTAACTCGTTACTATCACTGTATTTCCCGCTGTACCAGAAAAGCACTGCTTTTGGGCGAGGGTTCTGAGCACCGCAAGCAGTGGATCGAAGACCGCTTGCAGACACTCTCCGGCGCCTTCGCCGTGAGCGTTTGTGGCTTCGCCGTCATGGACAACCACCTGCACGTCTTGGTGCGGTTGGACCCGGACGCCGCCAACGACTGGTCGGCCGAGGATGTCGTCCGGCGGTGGTTGTTGGCGTATCCGCCCAAGTCGGCCGACGGACAGGTGCTCGAAGTGCCCCAGGCCAGGATCGAGGATCTGGCCAGCGACGAGCAACGTGTGGAGGTCTTACGCGCACGGCTGAGTAACTTGGGCTGGTTCATGAAGGCCTTGAAGGAGCCCCTGGCCCGCCTGGCAAACAAGGAAGATGACTGCAAAGGCGCCTTTTGGGAGGCGCGTTTCAAGTCGATTGCCATTCTGGACGACGAAGCGTTGCTGGCCACTTGTGCGTATATCGACCTGAATCCCGTGGCGGCCGGGTTGGCGGCCACGCCGGAGACGAGCCCGCACACGTCGGTGCATCAGCGAGTGCAGCATGCCGCGGCTCGAGGGAAACTCAAAGACTTGAAGGCGGCGGCCAGTGGCAGTGTCGCGGGCAGCCGCGCTGCGGGGGCGGTGGAAGAGGATCTGTGGCTGTGCCCGATCGAAGACCGGCGCCGTGAGGGTTCGCAACGCGAAGGGCTGCTCGAGGGCTTCTCGTTGGGTAGTTATCTATTGCTGGTCGACTACACCAGCCGGTTGTGCCGCCAGGGCAAAGCACGGGTGAGCCGCGAGTTGGCTTCGATCCTGGACCGCTTGGGAACCAGCGACGAAGTGTGGGGGCAGCGGATTCAGCGGCTGTTGGGAAAAACGCGGTTAATGGGCAGCTATTTCAGTACGGATCGGCAGCGGTTACGCCAGATCGCCCAGCAGCGAGGCGTCCATCACCTGGACAACGTGGCCGCTTCGCCTGCCTGAGCCCGGTCATCGAGTCTTCCATCCTACGTCTTCGTTATCCAGACGCCCGAATTTGATCGGGTTCGCTCGTTTCACGCTCGTCTTCGTCAATCCACCGCACTACCGATGCGCCACGCCAAATCCTCTGTGTCTAAAGACCTTCGAGCCAGGCACTCATGACACATTGAAATACCATCTTCTTGCAAAATCAAAAAAATCGGACCTCCGCACAAAACATGCCTGTCCTTTTTGGCCTTTTTGGCATTGCCAAACAATGCCTGTCCTTTTTAGCTTGTCCTTTTTGGCTTTAAGAGCAACGAGTACAATGGTGCGAATTCGAAGATTGGTAGCTGCAGGGCCGATTACTCACGGGAGGAAAACATGCTGACTCAGGATCAACTGCTGGTGAAAACCTTGGGACCATGCCGCATTCCTTCCCCGCTTCAGGGGTCGAAAAGGGTGGTTTTTGCCAATGAAAATAATCGGGTTCGCTATCACGACAAGATCGGAAGCGACGTACCGATGGATGAGGCTGATCTGTCGTTCGAAGAGGCTGGGCCGCGACCCATGGTCTTTTTCGAGCCGGCCCGCACCACGGCAGCCATCGTCACCTGCGGCGGTCTTTCGCCGGGACTGAATAATGTGATCCGCGCGGTTTATTCGGAGTTAAAGCACAACTACGGGGTCTCACGAATCCTGGGAATCCGCGACGGCTACCAAGGCCTGAATCCTGCCGTCGGACAAGCGCCGATCGAATTGACGCGTGAGTTCGTGGAAGACATCGATAAACTGGGCGGCACGGTCCTGGGAACCTCGCGAGGTCCCCAACAGCCGCCGGTCGTCGTCGATTTCCTCAAGAATCAAGGGATCGACATTCTGTTCTGCATCGGCGGCGACGGGACGCAGCGAGGCGCGCACGCGATCAGTGAGGAGATCGATCGGCGCGGATTGCCGATATCGGTCATCGGTATTCCCAAAACGATTGATAATGATATTCCGTTCGTCTGGATGACGTTCGGGTACCAGACCAGTCTGCAGGAGGCGGAGAGGATCCTGCGCGGCGCGCACGTCGAGGCGAAGGGAGCGTTGAACGGGATCGCCGTGGTCAAGCTGATGGGACGTCATGCGGGATTCATCGCCGCCGGCGCGTCGATCGCCAGCGACGAAGCGAATTTCGTGCTCGTTCCGGAAGTCCCGTTCCCGCTGGACGGCGACGAGGGTCTGTTGGAAATGCTGCGGCACCGGATGCAGCGTCGCGGTCATGCGCTGATCGTCGTGGCCGAAGGCGCCGGCCAACATCTGGCTGCCGATCCCGAAGCAAATGTCCAACGCGACGTGTCGGGAAACGTCCGATTCGAGGACATCGGGGTCTTCCTGTGCCATCGCATCAAGAACTACTTCACGGGCATCGGCGTGCCGGTGAGCGTCAAGTACATCGACCCCAGTTACGTCATCCGGAGCGTGCCGGCGAACACTTGGGACCGGATCCTTGCCAATCAGATGGGCCGTTTCGCGGCACACGCCGGCATGGCAGGCCGCACCGACACGCTGATCGGCCTGCTGCACAACGAATTGATCCACGTGCCGCTGACCACCGTGACCTCGCACAAGCGGCAACTGGATCTGCAAAGCGACCTGTGGATGGCGGTGCTCAGCGCTACGGGCCAACCAAGGTGGTGCGGGTAATTCGGATTTGAGGGTGGGGGCATAAAGAATAGGGCTTAGAGTCTTCGGTCGTAACATGCGCGCACGGTGCGCGCATGTTGTAGAACGGAATGAATTCCGTTCTACTCGGGTTGCGGTCGAGCCGCGCTAGGAGAGGTATGGGGTTGATGGGAGGTATCAGCACCATGACTCCCGAAATTTCAGGGCCAGGGGGTCGGGAGTCGTTTTCGGCCGACGATGAACCACATGGGAAGCGGGTGATCCGAAAACGACTCCGGCCCCCTTCTGCGAGACATTAACCGCCGACGAACAGCATTCCGGTTTGGTAGGTAATCAGGGCTCCGACATAGGCCAGCGAGGTCATGTAGACGAAGGTAAAGATGGGCCAGGCCCAACTGTTGGTCTCGCGGCGGATGATGGCCAAGGTGGCCGCGCATTGAGCGCATAGGGCGAAAAAGACCATCAGCGATAAGGCCACGGGGACGTTGAAGACCTTGCGTTCGGTCCCCGGCCAGGTGGCGGAGCGCAGCGTCTCGCGGAGCGATTCAGAGGTTTCGTCTTCGCCTTCGCCCAGATGGTAGATGACGCCTAACGTGCCCACGACGACTTCACGAGCTGGGAACGAGGCGATGACGGCACAACCGATCCGCCAATCCCAGCCCAAAGGCCGTACCACCGGTTCGATGAAATACCCGGCTCGTGCTAAATAACTCTGCTCCATGTAGGCCGCAGCAACCGCCGACGAGATTTCCGCTCGCAGTTCGCCCCGCTCTTCGAGCAATTGGTCCAACGCCGCCTGGCGCTGGTCCTCGGACAGATCGTCCTGGTCCTGCAAGCCCTGCTCGCGTTGCTCCAGCGCAGCCAGTTGTTCCGCGTAGCCAGCTCGTACTTGGCTGCCCAGTTCGGGAGGGTGCGGGAAGTAAGCTGCCGCCCAGACCAGGATGGCGACGACCAGGATCAACGTGCCAGCGCCGCTGAGGAAGGCCCAGCCGTTTTCCAGCATGCGACGGACGACGGTCCGCAGCGAGGGGAATCGGTAATGAGGCAATTCCATGATAAAGGCGGGGGTCTGGCCGCGTAGAAGCGTGCGTTTGAACAGCCAGGCGGCCAGCACGGCCGTGACCATCCCCAGCAGGTACAGCGCCAGCATCGTCATTCCCTGCAGGCCCAGCCAACCGCCCAGCCAACGCTGGTCGGGGATAAAGGCAGCGATCAACAGCGTGTAAACGGGCAGACGGGCGCTGCAAGTCATCAACGGTGCGACCAGGATCGTGACCAGACGGTCCCGGCGGTCTTCGATGACCCGAGTCGACATGATCCCCGGCACGGCACAGGCGAACGAAGACAGCAGCGGGATGAACGATTTCCCACTCAACCCAACCCGGTACATCAATCGGTCCATCAGGTAGGCGGCTCGCGCCATGTAGCCACATTCTTCCAGCAGCGCGATGAAGAAAAACAGGATCAGGATCTGTGGCAAAAATACCAGCACGCTGCCCACCCCTGCTAACACCCCGTCGGCCAGCAGAGATCGCAACGCGCCTTCAGCCATGACGGCTGAAATCGATCCGCTCAGCCAGCCGATCACTTTCTCGATCAAATCCATCAGTGGTATCGCCCACGTAAAGATCGACTGGAAGACGACAACCATCACGGCGATGAAGAGGGCAGTTCCCCAAACGCGATGCATCAACCATTGGTCCAGGCGGTCGGTCAGTGTGATTCGGTCGTCGGATCGGCTGACCACGGCGCCATCCAGCATCTGCGCCACCCACTGGTACCGCGTCTTGGCCTCGACAGCCGGGACCGGAAATCCCGCGTTGGCCAACCTGGCCCGAGCTTCGCTCACCCGTTCCAACACCGCACTTGTCACTCCGGGTAGATCGGCCTGTTCTACATAACCACCTTGGTCCAGCAACAAACGCTCGACCAGATAACGAGGCAACGTCGCCCCCGATCCGGCCTGGGACGACGCGTCCTGAAGATCGCTTTGCAGCCGCACGACCTCTTGACGAAAGGCGTCGGGGAACGGTAACTCCGACGCGATCGAGGTCTGCTCGATCACTTGCGGAAGCTCCTGCTTCAGCGACTCCAGCCCGATGCGCCGATCCGCCTGCAACGGAATCACCGGAACGCCCAGTCTCTTCTGCAGCAACGCAAGATCCAGCTCGATCCCATGTTCGGAAGCCACGTCCATCTTGTTCAGGACCACCACCGTCGGTAAGCCCAGTTCGATGGCCTGGCTGACCAGATAGAGATTCCGTTCCAGTTTGCTGGCGTCCACGACACATAGGATCACGTCGGGGGCCGCGACGTCGGTCTGCCGACCCAACAGCACGTCGACTGTCACCATCTCGTCCGGCGAACGCGGCGCCAAACTGTAGGTTCCAGGCAAATCGACCAGAGCGAACCGTTGGCCATCCACCAGGACATGGCCGATCTTTTTTTCCACGGTTACGCCCGGATAGTTGCCGACATGCTGTCGAACATCCGCCAGTGCATTGAACAGCGTGGACTTGCCCGTGTTCGGGTTACCGAGCAGCGCGATAGTGACCGTCCGCGATCCCGCTCGGGTTTCCACAGCGCTGGACATCTAGATCCCCGCTAACGGGCGAACTTGAATGTCCAGGCCGTCGTTCTGCCGAAAACACAACTTATGGCCTGCCAGACGGATCACACAAGGCGTTCCCGAGCGGATCATGGTGACCTTGATCCCTTGGTACAAGCCCAGTTCGTGAAGTCGATGGACCTGACTGGGCTCACCCGAAATCGACTCGATTTCACCGATTTGGCCAGCCGCCAACCGGAACAGGGGAAGAAATGCGCTCACGGTACAGATTCCAAACAAAAAACGAAGCGAATCGACCACTGGCCACCGCGATTTGCCCTGGGGCCAACCCACACGACGGCATTAGTGATACTGTATCTCAGAAACAATACCGTTATCATACCCAGCGACGCCGGGTTCGGCAACCGTCATCCGGCGAAAGCAGCGCAAGGAAAGAAAACAGGGCGAATGAGACCCTCAGGATGCAAGGAACCTGCGATCCTGTCCGTCTCATTCGCCCTGGTGATCAATCGTGCGGCCCAGCGTTCGCGGATGAACGAGGCCGTCGTTCGCTTACGAGGGGATCATGCCCAGGAGGAACACCATCGCGAAGATACCGACCGTTTCGACGATACCCATGGCGATGATCACGAAGGCGAACACTTTCCCTTCTCCGTCGCTGAGCGCTCGGATTCCGGCCGCGCCGACCATGCCCTGCATCCAGGCCGAAAGCATTTCCGCCATGCCCGTTCCTAAACCGATCCCGAACAACAAGCCGAACTGCCCGGTACCGAAATCACCATTGGCCACCGCCGTGCTCATGTTGTTCATGATGATCAGGGCGTACAGCGTCTGGCTGATGGGCATCCCGGTAAGGATGATATAGGTAAAGTTCAAGTTCCGCCCGGCGCGGGCTTCTTTCGCCCAGGCGCCAGCGGCTGCCTGACCGGCCAAGCCCAACCCGATCGCGCTTCCAGCGGCAGCCATTCCCAAGGCCAAGACGCTACCCATTTGGCCGAAGAAGTCCGCCCAGCCGAACAGAACCGGCAAACCAACCATAAATAATCCACAAAACGCCGCGTACCCTATCATGTCTGATACTCCTGAGTGGTTCGTTGTGAGAAGGGATGGTACTGATATCCCGTCCATTGCATGCCGAGGTTGTTACAGAACTCGAGCATATTCAACCGCACACCGTGTGCGAACATGGCGATCATAGCCAAGCAAAGATTCAAGCTGTGCCCGAAAAACAAAATGACGATCATCAGCGGCCATTGGATGATGCCACCCCCTTCGCTGACCACAGCCATGGCCATGTTGTTAAAGCTTTCCGCCAGCACGCTGCTGGCCAATCCGACGGCCATCAGCCGCACGTAGCTGATCACATCGGAGAACGTCGAGAGCATCGAGAGCGGAAAATCGGCCACGCCCAGCAGCAGACGCTTAACCCACCAGAGCTTGGGGTACGCGAAGCCTATCACTAGCACGGCCCCCACAATCATCAGATAGGGCCAAGGTGTTTGCCAGTTGAAGGGCCAGTTCAACACGAAATGCAGCACGACGCCCAGCATTCCCCAGATGAAAATCATCCAGCCGACGCGGTTGACGAATTGCTGGTTGGGGAACATCCGGACGGCACGCCAAAGCTGGGCGGTGCTCAGATGGATCGCTCCCATCCAAAAGCTTAACAACATCAAGAAATTTCGGGATGATTCCTCCAAACTGACGTCGATCAACGGCGTATACAATTTGACGCCGAAAAATGTCGCGCACACCAACCCCCACAGCAAGGTGGCCGCACTAACGATAATCATCAGATGAGTGAACTGTTTGCCCAGTAATCCGCAGACTTTCCCATAGCCCAGCGTCACGGCCAG
>SKVE01000242.1 GCA_007129635.1 Planctomycetaceae bacterium | reverse complement strand
GGCAACGCCGTGTTACCCGAGACCGTCGCGCGGACCAAGCGGCTGGTCGCGGGATGCGAGTTCAATGCCTGTTCCAGCACCCCGCCCGTGGTCTCGAAACCTGCCTGCGCGTTCAGATCGACCGAGATCATCCGACCGTTGACGTGGATGATCGGCTGCCGATTGTCGCTGCCGTGATCACTTTTCGAGAAGGTGACCGTGATCCCGTTCTGCTTCTCACCCAGCAAAACGGCCTCGATCTTCAACTCGACTCGATCGCGTTCATCCCCGCCCGCGCCGGTATAAAAATCCGTCTTGGCGTAAGCATAATCGAAGGCCCCGTCGGAACCTTGCCGAGTGATTCGGATCGAATCGTTCAGGTCCATGCCCGCGGCGATGTTTCCACCACCCTGGAACAATAACTGCACCTCGCGCGGTGCCACAAACAAGGGATCATTCGCCTTATTGGGCAATAGAAGATGGCCCTCGTTGGGGCGCGCCGCGATCAACTGGGGCCCGATCGCCAGGATCTCGCGTGCGGGTGGTTCCGGCGGTCGATCGGGGTCGAGAATCGACTCGGTTCCATAAACGTTCAACTGCCACGAATTGAATGTACCACCCGTGCCCAAGCCGCCCTGGTCCCGGACCACCAGCGTCCAATCCCCCTCGGAATCTTCGCCCCAATGCCGCGCACTTGTGAACACCCAATTCGAGTAGACGCCCGCATTGATCACCGGCCGAGTCTCAGCCAGGATCGACGATGTTCCCGACGGCGCGATCAACTCGACCTGCAGATCACCACTCTGCGGGTGCGTCGCATTGAACACCACCTCGACCCATTCGATGTTGATATCCTGGGGCACCGAGATCGTCGAGGTCGCCCCTTCGGGACTGCCCTCGGGGATCGACGCGCCAACCAGGACCGACCCCGACCCATAGCTGATTTCGTCCGGCACGGTGGTCCAGCTTTGCGCAGCTTCGACGGCCGCCGTGGCATCGATCATGCCGAAACCGTATTTGTGGTTGATCAATCGGCCAGCCGCGTTGGTCGTCCAGTCAGGATCGGTGGGGTCGTTCTGACGAGCCGTGTTGACCAGGATGTGTTGAACATCCCGGTAGGTCAGATCTGGGTTGGCTTCCAAAACAAGCGAGAGCACCCCGGAGACCAGCGGGGTTGACGACGAAGTGCCACTAAAATCGTTCGTGTAATCACCAGCCGGATTGTAGCCATTGGGCGCCATCAGGTCGGTGGTCGTGATCCCCACAGCACCCGCCGGGGCAGATGGCGCGGTGACGATGATCGGCGCCCCGGGCTCGCTGTACCAGCTCTGCCGCCCATCATGGTCCACCGCCGCGACGGCGATGGTGAAACGCGAATTGGCATAGCCATCGTAGTTGACGTTATCCTGTGCCAGCAGACCATTGCCAGCCGCCCAAACGTGGATGTTTCCCAAGCCGCCGCGCCCCGTCGTAACGCTCTCTTGCAAGGCAGCCAAGGTCAATGGCCCGGGACCGTAGACGGGCGTAGACAATCGGCCGTTGTCCGGAGGGCCGTAACTGTAGTTGTAGATGTGAATGTTCTGATTCTGGTTGGTCAGCATGTTTGCCACCACATTGTCGGGGATCGTCAGCAGACGCAAGGCAGCGATGTCGGCATCTCGCCCGGCGCCCGCAACGCCCAGATCATTGTCGGTGACGGCCGCTGCCACACCGGCTACGGCAGTACCATGCGCATCCCCCGGAAATGGCATCGGATCCGGGTCATTTCCGAAGAAGTCATAGCTCAATTCTGGGCGGTATTTGGCAGCCAAATCTGGGTGGGTGTACTGAACGCCATCGTCCACGATCCCGATCACAATCCCCGCGCCGCTGACCGATTCCCAGGCTTCCGTGACATTCGCATCGATTCCCGGCGTTCCACCCGTCTGACCGGTGTTTACCAAATGCCACTGGTCCGGAAATAGCGGATCGTTCGGTTCGAACCGGAAAGTCGCTGGGACGGGGATCAGCGGGTAAAAGAAATCCAGTTGCTCCTGAGATTCCAGAATATCCAGCGCTGATGTCTCTCCATGTGGCACCTGGAAGTAGTAGGTATTTGGTATCAATCCGGTCGGTTGGAGCGCATCGGTACCCATCGCGCTGGCCAATTCCCGGATATTCGTACCCTCTTCCACCCGGATGACCCATTGCTGAACTTCTGCAATAAGGTTTGGGTCATACAATGTCAGGTCGGTCGAACGCTGGATCGCAGCGTCGATGGCGTCCTGGCTCAGGTTGGGCGTTGCGGAAAGCAACTGCCTGGACTCCAGCGTCTCGTGGACCAGTCGTCGGCCCAGTTTTCTCTGGAAATGGTGACGCCGAGACTCGCGGCGCTGATCCTTGCGTCGTTTCTCCGACCTGCCGAGCAAACGGCGAAATCCTGAAATGGCCATGCAATGAACCCTAACTTGTCAAAGCAGGATGGAGGGATACTGTCACTGTCTCTTTCGAAACTTCGTTCTTCGGAACTCCAGACGGACGACGGCAAAACCTGCAAAGTTTAAGCAAAATGAGGGAACTACGCCGTCGCTGCCGTTTGAGCAGATTATTACAAGATCAAGTATAGTCACTGATTACTGAGTGTCATCTGTTTTGCGCAGCTTATCAGGTCTTCCAGGACAACCAAATCGCCAGCCGACCATCAAACTGTATCGAAAGTACTGTTTCTTCCATTGCCAGGCAGCAGCGCCACGCGACGCATCAGCCTGATGACCATGCGCATGCGATAACGAAAATCGAGCCCAACGTCCTGTTTGGACGCATTGCGATGACTGAGAGTTCCCCGACAAAGGATGTGGAAGCAGTTACTTTGGTCCAGTTCCTATTGCCATCTCGGGTTTATTACACGGGCGAAAGGAGCGGCCTGCACTGGTCGTCGATCAACGGCAGCACGGCCGACAAGTCAGCCGTGCGGCCTGAAGAGTGGAAACCTGAGGTGTTGGCAATGCGATCAGACTTGATCAGGCACCACATAGGGCTCGCGATAATCGCGTTTCAGGTGCTTGTCGGCCTCGGGGTCGTTCACAAACCGCTCGGTCTGGGGCCCAGGAACGAGTAATAACTGACATAATCGGGAAAGATCATATAACCTTCGCTGCCGAAAAAGATTTCGCCGACACATTGGTTACCCGCCATGAACGGAAACTTGTCTCGCATCTCGGCTTCGCTATTGGTGTACCAATGGCGGTTCTCGACGGTGACCAGGGCACTGTTTTCGGCCCAGCGGCACAAGAAGGCCAGTGTGTTCGGAGTGTCAGCGTCGTCGGTAT
>SKVE01000121.1 GCA_007129635.1 Planctomycetaceae bacterium | reverse complement strand
GTCGCCATTCTTCATGGCGTTGAACGGTCCGAATACGGCACGCAGGTTCCAATCGCGAGTTCGTTCCAGGTCATCGATCGGATGATGATCGAAGCCGCTTTCCCAGAACCATTCGCCATGGAAACGCCGGGGGTAGGGAAAGTCGGCCATCTCCAATTCCAAAGCCCATTCGACATGGGGGAACGATTGCGGGGTCTCCGCCATCTCCCATCGCCACATGTTGCTCATCCCCAGTCGCTCGGTCTCGGCCATCTCGTAATCGGCGCCGGCCAACGCTCCGATGGTCCCGTGGCCGGTACAGTCGGCGAAGTAAGCTGCGCGAAAGCGGCGGATGGCACTGGTTCGCGTATCGAAGGCCAAGACCGCAGCGATCCGCTGACCGTCCATTTCGACCTGATAGGCGTGGTGATTCAAGAATAACTTCAAATTCGGCTCGGCGCGAACCACCGCTTCCATCTTGTCATCCTCGAACTCTTCGCCCGTGCCAGGCGATTTGGTCGCATTGTCGGCAATTTCTTCGACGATCCCCCCGATCTCCGGAAACGGACCCAGACGCGTTTGCCCTTTGGCCCAGACGCGGATCTCGCTGGATCCGTTGCCGCCCAAAACGGGCCGATTTTGGATCAACGCGACCTGAACGCCCATCCGCGCGGCGGCGATGGCCGCCGCGGTGCCCGCGTGACCGCCGCCGACGACGACAAAATCGAAAGGCCCGACGTCCTCCGGTTCCTCGGGCAACCCGAGCAACGTTTTGCGCCATTGCGGCAGCACGTCACCGTTGGGCGGCGGGTTGCCGTCCAAATCCGTGGTAAAATAGATGGCGTCCGCTCGACCGTTGAACCCGGTCAGATCTCGCAGCGCCAGAGCCACTCGGTGCTGAGGGATTTCGACGGTACCGCCGTCGTGCCAATGCCAATCCGACTCCTGAGTGCCGAACGTCTCGTCCAGCGGCTGGCCGTTGACCAACAACTGGAACCGGCCGGGCTGACCCGGCGCCTGCCACCGCGCCACCCAGTCTTTGGTACGAACAAAGACGCGATAGGTTCCCGTTTCAGGAAATCGGACCTCGGTCGTCGCATCGGCGACCGGTTGGCCCAGCCCGTGAGCCATCAGGTAGGGCGAGCCCATGATCTGGATGAACTGAGTGTCCAGCACCCAGCCGCCATGATCGTCGAATGATTCCGCTTCGACCAGCAGCTCGGCCGCTTGGGACGGGACGGTGATCCATAACAGCAACAGCGTGATCGGGATGAACTTCTGCATGGCGGAACTCCGGAGGGTTGCAGCCAGAGATGGCAAAATATTTCCACGGAAACTACCCCGATCCTGACGCAACCGACCGGGCTTGTCAAGTCCGTGGCGATTCTTGATTACGTCAACGTCCTGGAAGATGGACCGCCATGGTTTTGTTTCAGGAGCGATCCGCACGGGGTGTCCGAAGCGGATCGCATGGGTTGTCGCTCGGACTCGTTTGGGTTACGATCCTGGTGGGGTCACTCGAGTGACGCCCAAGAAAACCCACCTTTTCTGCTGAAAGGAAAGCCCATGTCCAGATTGCATCGCCGCAAATTCCTCCGAGGCGCACTGGGCGCTGCGGGTGCAGCGGCCACGTTCCACATTTCCGGCTCGAAGGCCGGTGCCAGGATCCTGGGTGCCAATGAACGGCTGAATGTCGCCATCGTCGGTGTTGGCGGTCGAGGCCGAGGGCACTTGGGCAGCTTCCGACAAATGGAAAACGTCGATGTTACCTGGCTGGTCGACGCCGATCGACGTCGCATCAGCCACGGCGATGTCCCCAACGCCAAAGGGACGACCGAACTCCGCAAGGCTCTGGAAGACAAGAACCTGGACGCCATCTCGGTGGCCAGCCCCAACCATTGGCATTCGCACTCGGTGATCCTGGCGGCCCAAGCCGGCAAGCACTGCTACGTCGAGAAGCCGGCCAGCCACGATATCTACGAGGGTCGAGTCGCTTTGGCTGCCACCAAGAAGTATGGCGTTATCGTCCAACATGGAACTCAGCAGCCATCCAGCCAAGGTCGCGCGGATATGATGAAGGCGTTCCACTCCGGTAAGTACGGAAAGCTGGCCGTGTCGCACGGGTTCTGCTGCAAGCCGCGAAACGGGATTGGGCACAAGCCGGTCGAGTCTCCTCCCGATTGGCTTGATTGGAAACAATGGTGCGGACCGGCGGTGATCGACCAGTATCACGGCAATTTTGTGCACTACAACTGGCACTGGTTCTGGGCCACCGGCAATGGCGATCTGAACAACCAGGGTACGCACGAGCTGGACGTGGCCTACTGGGCACTAGAACCCGGCCTGACCGCGCCGATCCGCGCCATGGCGATCGGGGGCCGGTTCGTCTGGGACGACCAGGGCGAAACGCCCAATACCATGTTCGCGATCGCCGAGTATCCCAATGGGCAAAAGGTGTTCTTCAACGTGCGGAACGTCAACTACGACGGCTATCCGCACGAAGTCAAAAATGACTTCTACTTCGAAGACGGCGGGAAGATTCTGGGCAATACGTACGTTTCGCCCAGCGGCGAACGGCAACCGGTCCAGGGCGAGCGTGCCGAGATCACGCCCGGTGGAACGTTTGGCAGCTTCGTCGCCGCTTGTCGAGCGAACGATCCGTCCATGGTTAATGGCCACATGGAAGTGGCTCATTACTCCTGCCTGTTGGGCCACGTCATGAACAACTCGTACCGCATCGGCAAGAAGGTGCCGTTCAATGCCAAGGCCGGCCGATTCGGAGACGATGCCCTGGCTTACGAAGAGTTCATGAAGGTCCACGAGATCATGCGCGATGGCGTAGGGGTCCCCGAGGATCGCGCCGAGTACATCGTCGGGCCGTGGTTGACCTTCGATCCGGCAACCGAGCAGTTTATCGGCGAACAGGCCGATCAAGCGAACCAACTGCTCCGCGATCCGCGCACGCCGGAATTCGACATCCCGACGCCGGAGAACGTCTGATCCCCGCCCGCGATTCCTTAGCGACCGCGCAGGAATAATCCAAAGTAGTAGGCACACTCCGTGTGCCGTAAACTGCCGACAGCACACGGAGTGTGCCGTAAACTGCGGACGGCACACGGAGAGTGCCGTAAACTGCGGACGGCACACGGAGTGTGCCTGCTACGATTTGTTCAAGTTATTTCTGCGAGGTCGTTTAGGCTGAAGTTCCCCCCTTCTATCGAGCTATACCTTGCTCGCAAATGCAATAATAATAGGGAGTATCTCTCGAATTGGCAGAAACAAAAGCGGGAACGCGTTGGCATGTAAATG
>SKVE01000596.1 GCA_007129635.1 Planctomycetaceae bacterium | reverse complement strand
CCAGCAGCACCGCAGCCGGGACTGTCGACCAGCGGGGGAGTTGCAGCAACAGCACCCGTGCCGGGCGCCGCGTCAGCACCAGGGTCATGATCAGCGCCGGAGCGGCCACCAGCCCGATCTGTGTGGCCAAAATCACGCGACTCAGACCCGCCCAATCGGCTGCAGGTTGGATGTACAGGCTGCCGAAAAAAGTGGCGATCAGGATGAGGAATCCACAGGCCAGGCTCTCGGCGATCGTCGGCGTATTGTCGCGATCACGGATCAGGTGATGTACCCACAACCCCAGTCCAAATTGCTCGCTCTCGCGGAACAATACCGATTCGTTTTCGAATTGACGCACCGCCCAGCGGATCGACAACCAGGCACACGCCGCCGTGACGCCGAACACCGGCAGGGCGAATCGAGCTGCCGCAGCGTAATCGTTTTCGATCAAGGCTCGCAGCCACAGCATCAGGCCGGTGACCGGAATCACGCTGGAACCCAAGTTCAGTTGAGCGGCGGGCAACAGCGACAGGATCATCAAAGGCAGGGTCAGCAGCAGTAGCGGCATCAGGTAGTACTGGCCCTCTTTCGAACTGCGGGCAAACGCGGCAATCGCCAACGACAATGCGCTGAACAGTGCGGCGATGGGAATCAGGGCCAGCATCAACCACAGGATCGAACTCAACGGCGGGGCACCGATGTCCAATCCAGCTTCCATCGCCGTCAGGCGGCCAAATAACAAGATTCCGGTCAAGACCAAGCTGAACAGGTTCAGCAACGCAGTCACCGCGCTGAAGGAGGCAACGGTCAACAGCTTGCCCCAAACGATCTCACTACGCAGCGCGGGGCTGCACAACAGCGTCTCTAACGTCCCTCGCTCCTTTTCTCCCGCACACAGATCGATGGCCGGGTAGAATGCTCCGGTCAATGCCCAGATCAGCACGACGAACGGCAGCACTTTGGACCACACCGCCGCTCGTCGAAACGGTTCGTCCGACACGTCGCGGGATTGCAGCGTGAACGGCCGGATCACCGCCTCGGGCAACTGGCGGCTGAGCAGGATTTCGCGGACCAGTTGGTCCTGCCAGCGCCGCAAGATGCGTTCGATTCGGTCGTGAGCGATCCGCGACTTGTCATCTGCCAGATTGGCGAACAAGTGAGGCGCCGGCACCTGGACCTGCAGCCGATCGTCGTCCTCCAAATCGTCGTCCCCGATGCGATCGACTTGCCGTCGGAACGCTGCCAATCGTTGAGCAAAATCTTCCGGGAACCAGACCACCACGTCGTAATCGCCCCGAGCGATGGCTGCGGTCGCATACCTCTGAACCGATTCGATCGAGTTCTGGTCGGTGTGCCGATCCTGCAAGGTCAACTTGAGCAATGCCGCTTCGTTGGTCGGGCAGACGGCCGAAGCCAGATAACCATCGACGATCAGTGGCGGGCTGGGCGGCAGGTGATCGACGCCCAGCAGCAAAACCTGCGAGGGGTGTTCCTGCATGAACTGGGTCACCCGCAAGAAGGCCATCCCCATCATCGGGTACAGCAACAACGGCAGGATGGCGATCGTAAACATCGTGCGGCGGTCGCGCAACTGGTCGCGCAGTTCCCTCATCCAGATCAGATGGATATTGGTCCAGTTCATGCGATCAACCCGAAAAACAGTTCTTCCAGATCCTGTTCGTCATACGTCTGGCGCAACGACTGCAATGTCCCGGCAGCCAGGATACGACCGCGATGGATGATGGCAATCCGATCGCATAGACGTTCGGCTTCTCGCATAATGTGCGTGGAGAAGACGATGCATTTTCCCTGGTCACGCAACTCGGCGATCGCGTTCAACAGTGCCCGGGCGACCAACACATCCAGCCCCGATGTGGCTTCGTCAAAAATCAGGACCGGCGGATCGTGAACCAGTGCCCGAGCGATCGATACCTTCTGCTTCATGCCGGTCGACATCTTGGCCCCCAACACATCACGAAACGGCTGCATCTGCAGCCGATCGAACAACGATTCCATTCGCTGCCGCAACGGTTCGCGCTGCATGCCATGCAGCCGCCCAAAGTGCTCGACCAGTTCCCATGCGGTCATCCGATCGTAGATGGCCGTGCCGGCCGATACAACGCCGATCTGCCGCCGCACTTGGGCTGCCTGAGTCACCACATCGTAACCATTGACGGTCACCACACCGGATGTGGGGCGCAGCATGGTGCTCAGGATTCGTAATGCCGTGGTCTTACCGGCGCCGTTGGGCCCTAAGAGACCGACCACCTGGCCCGCGCCGGCATCGAAAGAGATCCCTTCCAGGGCGTGAACTTGGCCCAATTTCAAGTCGGAATAGTGTTTGGTCAAATCGCGGACATGGATCATCGGTTCGACCGCTCGGAGGATTCGGCAGACGATTCGGACGATGCGTCTGCGGCGGTCGAGCCGACGGACTGCAACGCGGGCAATTCGTACCGCCGATCCTCTCGCTCGACAAACACCTCGTCGAATTCCGTCTGGTCCACATCTTGCCTCAGCAGCAAGTAGATGGCTGCTGCCTGGCACCAGAAAAAGCTATATCCGAACGCCGTGGCGATCGTTCTGACCACCGACTCGAACGATCCGATCAGCCAAACGCCTACCATCTCGGGATTCGTCGCTGCCGCCGGCTGATCGATCAGCACCGCCAACATGGCCCATCGTTCAGGCCCGAGGCCGATTTCCGCGGGCAAGCGTGTGGCCAGGATCACCCATTCCGAAACATGATAGACCAGCAACCACGATAAACCGCTGAACCAAGTCGCCAGCACCGCATAGAACAGGTAATGCAAGGGTCGGCCGAAGGTGTAGGAAAAACTGCGGCTGAACGCCTCGAAAGCATCTCCATGCTGTTCCGCGCTGATCACCCCCCACATCAATGGCCAACCAAATAGCGTGCCAAGCAACAGGATGGCAATCGACAATCCGCCCAACAAAGCAAAGATCCACAGAATCCCGGCGGCCAGCACGCCGTACTCCACACGCATCAGCATCCCGAGCAAGAAGATGGGCACCGCCAGCAAGACGACGCCCAACAGGGGAAACAAGGGCGAAACAATGTAAGAGATCAGTTTGCGGCGGACATGGCCTAAAGCTTCGCTCAGCGAAATCTGCTCCTCACGGCCCAGCTTGACCACCGCGATCCGCGTTATCGCTCCGCCATAGAAACCCCAGATGACTAACATCCAGAACGTGCCCAGGGCGAAATAGCCAGCCTGTTGCAGCGTCATCTGGCCGCGAAAGAATCGGGCCACGGGATCGACGAAGCGGCGAAAAATCGGCTGGAT
>SKVE01001022.1 GCA_007129635.1 Planctomycetaceae bacterium | reverse complement strand
TGCCGAGCCAATTGAAGCCGCTGTCAAACGTGATGTCCCAAGGATTACGCATGCCGCGGGCGACGATCTCCAGATTTTTCCCGCCGTCATCGCACCTGAGCACACCGCCATTGAGTCCCCAGTCATCGGCGGGATCGTGGTACGCGCGGCGGTAATTGTCTTTGCTGAATTTCACTGGAGTCGGGAAGTCGGGCACATCCGCCGGCGCCGTAACTCCCCATAAATCCCGAAACGGCCCCTCGTCACACCAGGTGCCGGCTAGGTTGGTGTACAGCAGGATGCCTCGGAAATCCAGTTTTTCGACGCACCGTCGCAGTTCGGTCTCGGCCGCCGTCTGGTCTTGCATCGGTAACGCACACAATCCGTAAAATCGCCCGGGATGTTGGCGGCAGACCTCGTGGATCGAGTCGTGGATCACGCGGGCCATCATCCCCCTATCCTCTCCGAACCACTCCGGCCCCGGATCATTGTTACTCAGCAGCGTCACCTCGATGCCGGCGGCGTTCATCGCCGCCAGTTTGGCATCGACGTCGTAATACAACGGAGGCACTTTGCGGAGCCACGGACCCATCTTCAAATACGTCGTTCCGTCTTCGTCGTACACCAGGCCGAAGCAACCGAAGTCTCGGACGAGGCCAGCCGTATCTTTGCCGCCGTGAAGAACCTGTGGCCGTCCGCACCGTATCTTGTCAAACGGAGAGTTCTGGAGATCGTGTTCCAGTCACTCGTTCTGCACGGGCGAACGCTGCTGCCGAGCAAGAGGACACCGTTAGAACTATTTCTGGCTGGATAGCCGACCACGATTGAATCCCTATTACGAGATGCGAGAATAGCCCTTGGAAACAAGGGCTTTTTTCGTTGTCGAAGGGAAGTGTCGTGGCGGGACCGGCAAAACGATTTGTGGCTCTGGCTCGTGTCAGCAGCCGAGAGCAAGAGCGTGAGGGCTATTCTCTCGACGTGCAGGTCGATGCCTTGCGTCAGTATGTTGAGCGGAACAACGGCGAGATCATCCGCCTCTTCCGTATCGCTGAAACTGCATCGAAGTCTGATGAGCGAACCACGTTCAAGGAACTCATGGAGTTCGCAAAGAAGAACGCACACAAGCTGGATGGTCTTCTCTTCTACAAGGTTGATCGAGCCGCTCGCAACTTGTTTGATTACGTCGAGCTTGAACGGCTCGAATCCGAGCATGGCCTCCAATTCATCTCCGTTTCCCAGCCGACCGAGAAAACCCCTGCTGGGAGGATGCAGCGGCGGATGCTGGCGAGCATGGCGAGCTTCTACACGGAGCAGCAGTCCATCGACGTGAAGGAAGGGATCGGGCGTCGGGTCGAGAGCGGCCTATTCCCCAGCCGCCCACCCTACGGCTACCGCAACGTCCGCATCGACGGACGAAGCGTCGTCGAAGTCCATCCAGAGAACGCCGCCAAGATTCGCCGCCTCTTCGAGCTTTACGCCTACCACAACCACACGCTCGACACCCTCGGTGACGCACTCCTGGCCGAGGGGATCGAATACCTGCCCTCGATTCCCAAGATCGGTCGCAGCAAGCTGTACACGATCCTGACCGACCGTTCCTACATCGGCGAGATCAAGTTCCGTGGCCAATGGCACCCTGGATCGCACGAGCCGCTGATCGAGCGGGCAGTCTGGGATCGAGTGCAGACCTTACTCTGCCAGAAAGTTTACAGGCAGCACCAAATGACCTACGCCAGCGACCTCATCGAATGCGGCCACTGTGGCTCGCCGATCACCGGGGAACGGAAGACGAAACAGACCAAGGGGGGGTGAACGCCACTACGTCTACTACCGCTGTACGCAGTACCACAAAGGCGACCATCCTCGCACCCGCTTGACCGAGAACGAACTCGACGCCCAGATGCTCGCCATCTTCGACACCCTCCGTGTCGAGGACGACGAATTTCGTGACCTGTTCCGTGAACAGCTTCGACAAGCAACGAATTGGGACTTGGCCGGTGCATCGAAAGAGGATGGCTATCTGAAGCAGCGGCACACGGAGGTCGTTCGACTTCAGGGGCAACTGCTGAACCTGCGGCTCCTCGAAGAGATCGACGCCGATACTTACGCCGCCAAGGCCCAGGAGCTTCGGGACGAAGAGGCCGAACTACGGTTCAAGATCGAGCGTTGCAGCCGGGGGAGGAACGAAATCATCGATATTGCGATCAAAGCGTTTGAAATTTCGCAAAGCCTTCGTGAGAAATGGTTTGAGGCCGACTACGCCGCAAAACGTCGTATCCTCGAAATCATCGGTTTGAACTGGACTCTCGATGACGTAAGTCTTTGCGTATCAATGAGAAAGCCCTTTGACCTGCTGGCCAAAGGGCTTGTTTCGAAAGATAGTCGGGGCGACAAGATTTGAACTTGCGACCTCTGCGTCCCGAACGCAGCGCTCTACCAGGCTGAGCCACACCCCGTGTTTTTGCAGTCCATCCAAATTAGCAATAAGTTTTCAGTTGTGCTAGACCTTGTGGGATTCTTGCGTGATTCATGCTGCTCTGTTTCGCATCGCTTGTCGAAGCGGGATACCGCGGTGTTGATTCGATTACTGATAACGAAATTCGATCGGGGCATGGATCTCCGGGTGCAAACTCTGGTGCACAGGGCATTTGCTGGCGGCGGCTTCTAGCCGCATTCGCATTTCCACAGGAATCGATTCCGGCAGGGTAACGACGGTCAGCAGTTTTCCTATCCGACGCATTGGTTCGTTGATCATGAACTTTTCGACACTAACCGTCGCCTCGCCGATGTTCACATCGTGACGATCAGCGACCAACCCCAGGATCGTTAGTACGCAGGTCCCTAGGGCTGTGGCCATCATGTCGGTTGGGGAAAAAGCTGCGCCTTGCCCACCGTTGTCCAGTGGGGCATCGGTTTGCAGTACCGCCTGACTGGGACCATGCGTGGCTTGCACACGGAGGTTTCCGAGATAACGAGCGGTAATCTGAACACTCATGATGAACGATATTCCTTAAAAGTGTCGGTTGCAAAAAAAGGGTAGCTGTCTGGTGAACAAGGGTGTGACCTACAACCAAAGAAGCGTTGGCGTTACATCAGGCGAAGTTACTTTGGAAGCACCGCTCGAAGCGGGCTGTTACGGAAAATGAATCAAAATTTTTCCCATCCCAGCCGCCGTTCCCTCTAACGTTGCCTTCTCCTGCAATTGATGGGCCGCGACGGCTTGATCTAACGGGAATGATTTTCGGACCAAAGGTTTTAGCTGACCGCTGCTTAGCCAGCCGTTCATGTCGTCGGCCGCCTGTCGCATTTCAT
>SKVE01000168.1 GCA_007129635.1 Planctomycetaceae bacterium | reverse complement strand
TCCCTGCAGGCCTTGGCAAACTTGCCAGCGGATCGGGGCCGAGTTTTCACCGATACCGCCGGTAAAGAGTACCGCGTCGACTCGTCCCAGCACGGCGTAATAGGCACCGATGTACTTTTTGACGGCGTAGACGAATACCTCTAACGCTTGTTGTGCGTCGTCGTCGCCGGCGGCAGCCAACTCCAAGATTTCGCGCATGTCGTTGTGACCGCAAAGGCCCAGTAACCCACTGTCTTGGTTCAAGATCGCTTCCAATCGGTCGGGCGTCAGGTCTGTGTGACGCAGCAGGTGGAAGACGATAGCCGGATCGAGATCGCCGCAGCGCGTGCCCATCACCAGCCCGGCCATCGGTGTCATGCCCATGGAAGTGTCGACGCTGATCCCGCCACGAATCGCCGCGGCGCTGCTGCCGTTGCCCAGATGCAAGGCGATCAGATTCAGCGAGGTGGACGATCGGCCCAAGCGTCGCGCGGCTTGTCGAGTCACATATTGGTACGATGTGCCATGAAAACCGTAACGCCGGACATGCAGACGCTGAGAGAAATCACGAGGCACGGCGTAGCCATAGGCATGCGGCGGCAGGGTCTGATGAAAGGCCGTATCGAAAACGACCACCTGAGGTACTCCTGGGAAAGCAGCCAGAGCCTGTTCGATGCCGGTCAGCGACGCCGGATTGTGCAACGGTGCCAGGTCGCCCAGTTGCCGGATGGCGTCCAACACGCTCGCATCGATCCGCGTTGGATGATGGAACATCGAGCCGCCGTGAGCCATCCGGTGCCCGATCCCTCGTAGCGGTGGCGAGTCCTGTCGTAAGCTAGTTTGCTGCAAGACCGCGTTGATCTGCTGCATGCCCTGGCGATGATCAGAAACCCGTTGGCTCCGGGTGATGTGCTGGTGGCTGCCGTCCGCCAACACCGATTCGTGCACCAGGCTCGCGTCGCTTTCCCCGATCCGCTGCAGGACACCGGACGCGATCACCGAAACGCGGCTCATGTCGAACAGACGGTACTTGATCGACGAACTGCCTGAATTAAAGACCAGAATGTTCATCCCGCCGAATCCTCCCTTTCCCCCGCAATCACCTCGAACAATTCGCCTCGCGCCGGGTCCATTTCCAAGGGAACCAAACGGAGTAGTCCTTGTTGGTGTACCAGTTCGTTCCAGACCAGATCGCGGGTAACCCAGTCGCTGAAGCCATAGTTCCCCGGGCTGCGATAACGGGCGATTTCACCCCAGTCGAAATAGACATGCGAAATCCTCTGCCGCAACAACTCGGCGCGCCGCTGCTCCGCCGTACGGTCCCGCATCCAGCGTTCGAAATGGCAAGGATCAAAGCATGTGGCATATACGGCCGGAACTTCCAGATCGAAGGGCTGAGCATCGCCGACCAGCAGCACGCGTTTACCGTCGGGCACGGTCCGATTCAGGTAGCGATGCACCCGTGACACCCGTGACGGATCATCGGGCTCGGCCGGCTCGTCCCATCGCAACGTCTCCAGCGACACTAGCAACCGGCGATCGTAATGGCCGCTGGCGACGAAGTAGAGAAGATTGAACGTCACGCCGACGATCAGCACGGCCCATGCGACGCGGCGCCATAAGCGATCGCAGGACCAGGCGAATCCAATGCCCACCAGGCACACGGCCCAGGGCAGGATCGGCACGAGAAACCGATCCAGCCGATGGGTCGCCAGCCACCAGACCAGCAAGACCCAGGCGATCAGCAGCGAAAGCTGGATGACCAGTCGCCGATGCCGCCGGTTGAACCAAGCCAATGCGGCCAGTGGTAAAACCAGCGGGCTGATCCAAGGGCTTCGCCAAGCCAACAAGGCGATCGAATCGGCCGCTTGGGACGCGGAATAACGCCGACCCTGATGATCCTGCGGCACCTGATGAGCTTGGTTCCATCGAGTCATCAATTCGGGCGTTCGTGTCGCGCCGCCAAAGACCAAGGGGTAGAAAGGGTTTCCCGTGAATACCACGTTTTTGGCGTACCAGGGACCGGCAATCACCAGGGCTGCCAGGAGAAAAACGCTGACGGATTTCAGCCGCACATCCCAGCCATGGATGGCCCAGGATTTCCACTCGCTACGTAGCCACCTTTCCCGAGCATCCTTGCGCTTCGAGCTGCGTTGGTCGGGCCTGGCCGTTTTTGAGCTTCGGTAGGCCGCGTCAGGAACCACTCCACCGGCCCAAACCGCAAGAGGAACGACCACGAACAGCAACGCCGGGTACTTGCACGCCGCTGCAGAACCAGCGAACAGACCGGCCAGGAACAGCATCCCCGTGCCGGACCCCGGCTTGTCCGAACGGATGGAACGCTGCCAGAGCCACATGGCTGCGACCGCCATCAGGGCGTAACAGCCGACGGCCCCTTCGTTCAGCCCCGTGATCGACACATACATCACCCAGGGGGTCGACAGGTACACGACCGCCGCGGCACCTGCGGCCAGCTTCGAGACGTAGCGACGAAGCACGGCAAACAGCCCCAACGCGGTCAGCGGCGAAAAGCTGGCCATGACCGTCTTGCCGACCAGCGCGCCCCACCACCAATCCGCCCAAGCGGCTGTCATGATCATGCCCAACACCACATGCATCTCCGCACCCAACGGCATGTTGCCGTAGACGTTGTGAGGCAAAAACTGGACGCGCCCCGCTTGATACCACTCTTTGGGAACTTGCAAGTGGTATTCGCGGACGTCGAATTCCCAAGGCGGCATCATCCCGCCTAGTAGGATCAGCACGAGAAACGGGGCGGCCAGGATCCACAGAACCCAGCCGTGGTCCGGTGAATCGCCGACGTCGCAACGGCTATCTTCCGTCGCTGTGTCCGTAAGGCGCTCAGCAACCTGCCCGTCACACACACGGCTGGTACCTCGTCGTGCCAGGATGCGATATGCCCCTTCTTTCGCGACCGCTATTCCAACAAGAGGCGATAAAAGCCAGGCCCAATGGTGGTAGCCGCCGGCCAGTCCGATCAGCAGGGTGACAAGCGACAGTTCGCTGAGCCCCATCGCGATGGAAAAGACGATGTCTTCCAGACGCGAGAGAGGCACCCCGTGCAACGTCAGCCGGAGCGTTTGTCTTCCGATTCCCCACGCTAGCAGCAGGATCAAGCCGGCGAACAACGCGACGAACATCCGGTCTAGCAAACCGATATTCCCCAAGTCCCCATCGATCCATGACAACAAGACCTGGTCGGGAATCACGGCGATCAGCAAAGCCTGCCCCCTCTGGGCGACCGCTCGAAAGAAAACCACCCCGTACAAAACGAGCAACACAACAAAAATGGA
>SKVE01000151.1 GCA_007129635.1 Planctomycetaceae bacterium | reverse complement strand
TCATCGCCGATCGAGGATGCAACACCGTTCAACGCCATCGAAGGCCCAGCGATCGTGTATTTCCCAGGCAATGCCGGGCATCGGGGTTACCGGGGCGACGAGCTTCGCACGCTGGCCGATCTGGGGGCCGAGGTGTTTCTGATCGACTATCGAGGCTACGGCGAGAACGCCGGTCGCCCCACCGAAGCGAACTTGACTCGCGACGCGATGAGTGTTTGGCGGTACTTGGTCGAGACTCGCGGGATCGACCCTTCACAGATCATCCTGTTCGGGGAATCGCTGGGCGGCGGAGTTGCCGTGCGGTTGGCGGCCGATGTCTGTCGCGACGGCTCCGCGCCAGGAGGCCTGATCCTGCGTTCCTCGTTTTCGTCGCTGGTCGACGTGGCGGCTCATCATTATCCATGGGTGCCCGTGCGACTGTTGCTGCTGGACCGCTTCGAATCACAGCAGCATATCGCGGACATCACCAGCCCGATCCTGATGATCCACGGTTCGCGCGATAGCATCGCGCCGATCCGATATGCCCGGCAGTTATTTGAAGCCGCGCCGATGCAGTCGGCCGACGGACACCCCAAACGGTTTGCGGAACTGGACGGGGCCGACCACAATGATATCCCGTACGTCAGCCCTCGAGAATATCGCGACGCGATGGCCGATTTTCTGGAAGCGGTTATCGGCGACTGATCGCCCCAGCAGGTTCATCCGTTCGCCGATTCGGTCGGTCTGCCGCTGGTTACCGCGAAACCCATCTCTTCGATCATGCGATAATCGGCTTCGGGGATCTGGCCTTGCGTTGTCAGGTAATCGCCCACGAAGATCGAATTCGCCGCGTACAGTCCCAGTGGCTGCAAGCATCCCAGATGCAGTTCTCGCCCACCGGCGATGCGGATCTCGCGGTCCGGATTCGCGAAGCGGAACACGGCCAGCGCCCGCAAGCAGTGCCGAGGATTGAGCTGTCGATACGACTCCAGCGGCGTTCCCTCGATCGCATTCAGGAAGTTCAACGGGATCGATTCCACACCGATCTCACGCAGTTCGATGGCCATCTGCACGATGTCCTCGTCACGTTCCCCCATGCCGATGATGCCGCCCGAGCACAGTTCCATGCCCGCACTACGCACCGCGCGCAGGGTCTCGATGCGATCCTGATAAGAGTGGGTCGAACAGATCGACGGGTAGTGTTCCGCACTGGTGTTCAGGTTGTGATTGATGCGGTCGACCCCGCAAGCCTTCAGGCGATCCGCCAACGGTTTGGAGAGCAACCCGAGCGACGCGCAGACGTGCAAGCCGAACCGTGACTTGATTTCCGGCACCAGTTCTTCGACCGCTTGCATTTCCCGCTCGTTGGGCGAACGCGCTGAAATCACGATGCAATACGTCCGCGCGTTTCGTTCGCGAGCCAAACGAGCGCCTTCCATCAACTGATCACGCTGCAGGATGTTGTACTTCGGGATCGGTGCCTGGGAGACTTTGGATTGCGAACAATAGGAACAGTCCTCGGGGCAAAGGCCACTCTTTGCATTGATCAAAAAGTATAACTGGACCGTGTTACCAAAATAGCGGTGGCGAATTTTGTAGGCGGCTGACAGCACATCCAGCAGTTGATTATCGGGAGACTGGAGCACGGCGATGCCTTCCTCCGGCGTCATCCGCTGTCCGCGTAGAACACGTGCGGACAAAGCCTGCCAATCGCCATCGAATTTTGCTTGTTCTGGCTTGATTTTCACCGCGGTAGACGGCATCATACTCACTTTCTGTTCGATTCGATTCACTACAGATTCATGTTTGGGCGGATCAACTAACCTCAGCACCGACCGACCAGGCGGCTGGCTCGGCAGAGCTCATCCACGCAGCCCGTGATCATAGCAAGCTGAGCCAGGTTTCGTCGATGCCCAAGATGGAAAGAAGGCGGATTGGTTGTGACGAAGCAACTGTTTGTTCGCATCGGAGTTTTGGGATGCGTCCATGCGATGGAGATCGCGGACGGAGCGGACTTTCCAAGCTCGGCAAAAGTCGTCTGTCAAACAGATCGAGGGCTGGAGATCGGCGAGATCGTGTCGGCCGTCCAGCATCCTGACCACCAACCGGTGGGCCGAGTTCTGCGGGAATTGACGGCGAAAGATGAAAGCCGCCTGGCCATTCTGCGAGTCCGACGGGATTCCGCCATGCGGTCATGCCGTCAGGAAATCAAGCTGTCACGCAGCGACAGCCGGCTGATTGACGCCGAACCACTATTCGATGGCAACTCGTTGTACTTCTACTTCGCCGATCAAGTACCGGCACTCGGCGAGCCCATGCGTTTGCGGCTTTCTCGAGCGTACCGTACCCGTGTGGAGTTTCGACCGATCCCACGTCAACAGGGTTCGCAAGAAAAAGCGGCGGACTCGGTCCGTTTGTCGGTCGCGTCGAACGGTTGTGGAAGTCCCGACCGTTGTGCCAAATGCGGTGCGGCCGAGATCTGCGGAAGACGCCAACGACGGTATCCAGATCAGCAGCGGAAGTAGGCACCCGGCCAGATATTTTTTGGTGGAATCGGCGGAAGGGGTCGGGAGTCGTTTTCGGAGAGACCGCCTTCCAGGTGGTTAAACGTTGGCCGAAAACGACTCCCGACCCCCTGGCCCTCACTTGTGCAACGCCACTTTGATTAGTCAGATTCATCAGACGATCGCTTGATACCGCATGCGTGATCGCACGGATACGACGGATTCAGCCGATCGCGACGTCGGGCGATCTGCCGATACAACCACTGCCATATCGGCAAGCTCAGCGGGAAATACACCAGCGGCACCAGCGGCCACAATCGAGGCAGGCGACGAACCAGGTAACGCACGGCCGAAGCACCTGCATAACGGCGACCGTTGTTTGCGACAACGTACATCTGTTGCATCAATTGGGAACGCGTCAGGTCGGGAAAGCGTTCGGCCACCTGCGGATCATGCAACGACAGGAAGCACAGACGTCCGCGTCCATCCCAACGCGCCAACCGATCGACCTGAGCTCGGCAAAACCCACATTGCCCGTCATAGATCACCACATCAGCCGACGTATTCGAAACAGAATCCGTTTTCGATACATTCATATCCCGCACCTGGAAGGGTGTTGTCTGAACTCCACTCGGTGTCCTTGGAGGTCGCAAGACAGCGTCCCGCTCCCGCCAGGCCATTGTAGCGCTCAGAAGCAGATTGTGGGCGACAAAAACCAACGGGTGGGCACCGCCAGCAAAGAGGTTGTTGACCGTGTTGACCGTGTTGACCGTGTTGACCGTGTTGGCCGTGTTGACGGTGTTGGCGGTGTT
>SKVE01000730.1 GCA_007129635.1 Planctomycetaceae bacterium | reverse complement strand
GTCGACCAGCCCAGTCAGCAAGTGCTGCAAATCGCCGCCGAACGCCATTCCCCCGAGCGGCAACAGGCGTTGTACCAGCACGCCTTGTCCGCTTGGGAGAAAGCCATCCAACGGGCGGTAGAGGAAGGTCGGCGCGAACCACGAAAGCCACCCCGGCCCGTCGATGTCGGCCAGATTCGAACAGGAAGTATCGGGGATCTGTACGAGATCCACGTTCAGCCGATCGTACCCTTTGGGATCCGCGGAGTTTTGTGGGATCAGGGCGAAGGTGGCACGGCCATCGAAGGGCTCGACCAGTTCCACGCGATGGGAGCCTTGATTCGCGGCTGGCGCGAGGCGTGGGGACAAGGCGATTTCCCGTTCCTGTACGTGCAGAAACCCAGCGGCGGCGGCTGCGCTTGGGATCCGTCCGACCCGGTGACCGATCGAGCCGATGCCTTCCAACCGTTGCCTGATCAGCCGGCTCAAGGCAACGAAGGCGGCTACCGCCAACTGCATTCACGCATCCGTCTGCACCCGTGCACCGCCATGGTGACCGCGCGCGATCTGGGCTCCGGCGTCCATCCGCCCAACAAGTCCGGTTATGGCCGACGCGCGGCACAGGTCGCGTTGGGCTTTGAATACTTGAAGCCGGTCCCGATCTACGGTCCGATGTACGAATCGCACACTATCGATGGCAATCGAGTTCGCATCAAGTTCCGCCACGTCGGAAAAGGCCTGGCGTGGCAGCACGGGGACGGCTTGCATGGTTTCTCGATCGCCGGTTCGGACCGAGTCTTCCATTGGGCCCAAGCAGAAATCGATGGCGATACGGTGCTGGTCTGCAGCCCTGACGTGGACCATCCGGAAGTCGTCCGTTACGCCTGGGCCGCCAGCAGCCCCTGGGCCAACCTGTTCAACCTGGACGGACTGCCCGCCGTCGCTTTTAGCACCGAAGATGACCACCCCGTGGACGAATCGCCTTGATCATCTTTCCGAATCAACTTCATCAAAGTTGGGTTGATTTGGCAGCGAATGACTCTATCTTGATGGTTGTTGGATTCGGATTCCTTCCTGCCAGCGTTCGTAGTGCTGGCGTCAGCCAGCGTTCGCGATATCTTGACGGTCGTTGGATTCGGATTCCTTCCTCAAGTGCTTGCGGGAGTCGGCGATGGTCAGTTCGGTGCTTTCTTTTTGGTGTTCGGCCTTGGTAACCCTCGCTGCTGCCGATCTGCCGGCGGATTTTGCGCTGTCGAATGCCCCTGGACCTCATATCAAGCCAATGGCAACCGACCAAAAGCAAGCCGATGGCTTCCGATCAGGCGAGCCTGTTATCGCGACCACGTATTTCTACTGGTATGACATCGAAACCAAAGCCCACATCGTCAATCACGACGGGAGTGATGCGTTAACGGATCATCCACCCACGATGGAAGGCTTCAGCTATAAGAACGTCGGCTGGCACGCCTCGGAGTTGTTGGACATGATCCAGGCGGGGATCGATGTGGTTCTACCCGTGTATTGGGGAAATCCTGCAGGGGGCTGTGAGTTCAGCGATGCTGGTCTGCCCCCATTGATCGAGGCTCGCCGACAATGGTTAGCCCTGGGAAAAAATCCTCCCAAGATCGGTTTGTTTTACGACACGAGCACGCTGCAGCACAACGCAGGCCGCTATCATGTGGACTTGACCAAAGAAGCGGGGCGCCTGTGGTTTTATGGGACGATCCGGAACTTCTTTTCGCAAATCCCGCCAGAACACCGCGCGACGATCGACGGTCGACCACTGGTGTTCTTGTACGCTTCCGCGTTCGCCAAGGCGGTGGACGATCGCTTGTTCCCGGCAACTCGACCTTGGCTGGTACACCTGGAGACTTGGAACGAGTATCACGAAGGCAGCCAGATCTGCGAAACGATAGAATACGGTCGCCAGTACATCGAGGCGACGCGAAAGTTCACCGATCTGTTTCGCGAAGGCGTCCGATGGCAGCCCGCCGATCTACAGGACGGCCGCCACACGGTGCAAGCGACACCCAAAAGATCCGACGGTCTGTCGATCATGCCGCAAACCGCCGGGGATGGCCCCGTCGAAGAACGCGAGCTTGCGGGGCGCATGGCATGGAAGACCGTCCCAAACAAGTACTCGCCGACCACCCGCTACATGTACTTTGATGTCGAAGACTACTTCTTTTTCGACGGCGACGATTCGCTGGAGGTGACTATCGATTATTTGGATCGGGGGCCGAAGGAGTTTCTGATCGAGTATGATTCCAGTGACCCGCAGTTAGATGGTTTGGCCCAGCAGTTTCGCAGCGGTCCACAACAGCCGATTTCCGGCAGTGGGAACTGGCAGCAGGTAACGATGCGGATCGATTACGCTCGATTCGCCGGACGTTCGAACGGTGCCGATTTTCGGTTGACGGCCCTGCAGGGGAATTTAGTAGTATCTCGAGTGCTGGTACGACGGATTGCTGGTCCTTCGCAAGACCACCCATGATCGATTCGAAGGTCGGCGATGATGTTCAGCAAGACACGGCGTTCTCGGAAATCTGGTAAGCGAAGCAGTCGTTGCAGGACAAATCGACGACCGCTTCGGATCGAACCGTTGGAGGATCGTCGCTTGCTGGCGGTTGGTTGGGGTGACTTAGAAGACACTTCCTGGCGGGAACGGATCGTCGAGCCGGATCAGGCAGTTCGATTGGATCAACCATCACGAACGGTGATTCAGTGGATCGATCACACGTTTTACCGCTGGTCGGAGTACGAGGTAGGCGTCGACGGCAAGTATTTCGTCGCGTTGGAAGCGCCCCAAAGCCAATTACTGCCTCGCGAGCAAGCGATCGAGTTACTCAACGCCTCGCAGCAATGGATGTTGTCGGCACCCGTTCTGGATCATGCGGCGGAAGAACGTCTGGAAGCCGATTGGCTCTCGCACATTCAAGCGATCGACCACAATTGGTTGGACGAATCGGAAGAGTTTTTGCTCGACTACCTACCCGCATCCGGCGGTCTGTCGGGCGATGATGATCCGCTGGCAGGTTCCTCGAATAACACGCCCGACCTTGTGGCAGACACGACCGTTTTTCCGTTCCATACGGTCGGCTACCAACAGCAACGGTTCGGCGACGCTCAGTACCGCTGTACGTCGATCATCGTGTCGCCTCACACCGCGTTGACCAGCGCGCATTGCGTGTACCATGCCGATCGGGATGGTTACGCCACCAGCGTCCAGATCTCGCCCGGTCAATATCAAGAGTTCGGGGCGGGTGCCATCGTCCGGCCCTTCGGTCGAATCACGGCCAGCGGTTGGGAGACCAACGACC
>SKVE01000089.1 GCA_007129635.1 Planctomycetaceae bacterium | reverse complement strand
CCATCGATCCGCCCAGGTCCAGGGCCGCCCCCAACAAGCCGCACAACGCGCCCATCAATCCGTACGTCATCAGACGACCGCCATGATAGGCGATCTGCAAGACCACACGCGCTGCCATCGAATGAGCTTCCATCCCACCCACAGCGAACGCTACCAGGGCGCCGCACATGCCCGCACAGTGCAAACTGCCCACCAGGCTGGCAACCAAAACGGCGGCTAAAATCGTGATCATCGCAAAGCTCGCGGCGCGTTGACATCGTACAGTTCGATGTGTGTGAACGTTTCCGAATCGTGTTGTACCGCCACTCGAAACTCCCATTTGCCCCCACGCGGGATCCGCAACGTGGTCTCATAGCGGCCTACGCCCATCGGCAGCAGCGTCGCCGTTCGCCGGTCGCTGCCTCGAGCATGAGGGAACGCGACCAGATCGATGACCGCTCCGTCCAGCGGATGGCCGTCGCGGTCGGTCAAACGACAGACCAATTGGCGATCACCCAACAGGTTGGCCTGGTCTGCGATGGTCAGCTCCAACTGCCAGCCCAGTTGCTGGTTGTGCCTGCGTTGTGCCATCGTGGCATCCCAATCCAGACTCTGCTGGTAATAGTTTGGTTCGACCGCGAACGATTCATCTATCGTTGTCACGTAGACGATCAGCATCATCAACAGCACTTGGGCTGCCAACATGGCCACAATCGTCCCCACCAAAACGAAACGGTGCCGAGCTTCGACTCGGCGAGCCCGTTCAAGACGCGTTGGATCCATCAGCTTGTTCATGATGCTATTTTGCAAAAGGTTACGGTTTTAGCAACGCGGGAAAAAACTCCGGCAAACCCAGTGTCGCCATCTCGGGCCGCCGAAACCGCCGGGCCTTGCGGTCCCATCAGTCGATAGGGCAGTTGCTGGTCGTAGGATCGGCCATCGGTGATCCGCAGGTCGATCACATGCCCTCCTTGCTGGAACGCGGATCGAGGCGCCGTGATCAAGAGCGATTGCGTCTTCGTCTGACCATCTTCGATCACCATCGGGTTGTCCTCGATCACCAATCGTGCCGGCCCGTCCCCCATGATCTCGATATGATACTGCGCCTGCTGACCGCTACGGTTACGGATTTTGATACGCAATTGATTGGAAATCTGGCCATCACCGATCTCGTGGAACGGCATCCCCGGCCCGCGCAGCAACGTCACATGCGCAGCCTGCTGGTTCGCCAGCGTGACAACCAGCGTCGACAACAGCACCAACATCACCGCCGGGTACAGGATGATTCGAGGTCGCAGCAGCCGGCCCTGTTGGCCCTCGATGCGCGCCTGCGAGCTGAATCGGATCAGGCCCGGCTTCATGTTCAGCCGCTGCATCACCCGATCGCACGCATCGATGCACTGGGTGCACGCGATGCATTCCAACTGAAGGCCGTTTCGAATATCGATTCCCGTCGGGCAGGTATCCACGCACAAGCCGCAATCGACGCAATCGCCCAGGCGCTGCCCGTCTCGTTCGCGGAATTTGCCCTTCCCCCGCGGCTCGCCGCGTCGCGGATCGTAACTGACGATCAGCGAATCGGGGTCCAGCATCACCGATTGAAAGCGGCCGTACGGACACGCCACGATACACGTCTGCTCGCGGAAGTAGCTGAAATTGAACATCATCAGGGCCGTCGCCGCCAGCATCACCAGGAAGGCGCCCGGATGATGGATCGGCGACTGCTGCATCCAGCGAGCCAGATTATCGACGCCGACGAAGTACGCCAGGAAGGTGTGAGCCAGAAAAGCCGATACCACCAGGTACACGGCATACTTGGCCACGGTTCGAATCGGCGTGCGATGCTTGCCCGGCGAGTGCCGCACGCCGGGCGGACCGTCGAACAGCCGCTCGATCGGCCGGTACACGAATTCCATGTAGACCGTCTGAGGGCACATCCATCCACACCAGACTCGGCCCACCAACGCGGTCGCCAGGAAGATCCCCAGCACGATCGTGACCAACAGCAGGGCCAGCAACAGCGTATCGGTCGGCAGGAAAGTCCAACCGAACAGCGTAAACTCGCGGCGCGGCAGATCCAGCAGGATCGCCGGCTTGCCGCGGATCTGTAGATAAGGCAACCCCGCGAATACGACAAGCAAGAGGTACGCCAGACTACGGCGAGCATTTAGCCAAAAACCCTTGGAGACACGGGGATACATCCAACGACGCGACCCGTCTTCGCGCCATGGCGAATCGATCCTACCAGGCGATGATTGCAGTTCGGCCGTCATAATTGAATCGGTATTTTCAGGGTTCCGTGTCCAAAATCGCTGGCGTGTCCGGCGTGTCCGACGTGTCCGACGTGTCAGACGTGTCAGACGTGTCAGACGGATCGGACGGATCGGACAGGTCGGATTCTTCGTCGGCCGCGTCGGAATCTTCCGGGGGCGCCTCGGGCATGGCCGTGGGCCAGCGTGGGATCTCCTTGCCCTCGGGAGGCCGCGGGCTGGGCAAATCTTGGCCTCGCAGCGATGCCACGTACGCCGATACCAGCGTCAGTTCGTTGGGGTGCAGCCGGGTCCGCCACGCGGGCATCGCGCCGTTGCCGGCCCCTTCGGCGATCACCTTGACCAGATCCGTCAGGTTCTCGACGCTCTTGTACAAATCGTTGGTCAGATTCGGACCGACCAACCCGCTGCCGTTGGCGGCATGGCAGGATTGGCAGTGGGTTCGATAGACCGTTTGTCCGACCGCCAGCCACTCGCTGTTTTCCGGCTGCAGGTACCGGATCAACGTCGCTTCATCGCCCTGCAATTCTCCGATCTCGGCGAACCGCATCCGCAGATTCTCGGCCTTGGCGTTTTCGTAGGCTTCCACGACGGTCCATCCGCTGGTCCCCAGCAACGGTCCGATCTGGAAGTACAGATAATACAGCAAGCTGAAGATGATGGTGCCGAACAGGATCAGGTTCAACCACAGCGGAATGGGGTTATCGTATTCTTGAATCCCGTCGAAATCGTGGTCCATCAAGCGATCTTTTTCGTCGCGGCTCATTGTTCTCGATCCTCATCGTCTTTCCACAAATCGGCCTGCTCGCCTATCTCGGCACGCGAACGTGTCATCGTCCAGATCACGATGGCCACAAAAAGGCCGAAAAACAGCAGCAGGGCCACGACACCATAATGTGCCATTCCCAGTCGACTTAACAGCCCGTCGATTAATCGCATCGAAAGATTGCCTTGCTAAAGTGGGGAACGATCGTGTCGGTTGCCTCACGGTCCTCGTTGGCTCACCTGCGCTGCTTCCTCTTCCGGGGACGCGGGCGATTCGTCCGGTTCTT
>SKVE01000889.1 GCA_007129635.1 Planctomycetaceae bacterium | reverse complement strand
TGCGTGTCGCTTTGGGATCGCTTTGCGGTTTCTCTTCGGTGTGTCGTCCCGCCGATTGGCCATCAAAGAAAGGCTGCGCCAAAGCGGTGTCAAGCCACCGCACTCCAAAGAAAGCAGACCGCCCAGTGGAGAACAAGAGTCGTTACGTTCCCAGAGTGCAAAACTGGGCGAAAACGGGACAAATTGAACACGCCAGGTCGGGAGTCGTTTTTGTTGGAGTTCACGATTCATCGTGTGCCTGATGAAGGCCGCGCAAAGCCGCACGCTAAAGCGTGAACTCCAGCGCAACGACCCCTTCCGCAAAACGTGATATGTCAGGATGCGAGGGAGAGTTGCGATGAAGCCGAAATTGGTGTTGTTAGCGGTGGCATTCGGAGGCATGTTCAGTCTGGGGGCGATCCAGAGTCGCGGCGCTGAACCAGATCCGGGCCTGCTGGGCTGGTGGCGGTTTGACGAGGGCGCGGGGACGTGGTCGGCCAACGAAGTGGATCCGGCGGGCGAGGCCCAATTGCACAACGTATCCTGGGTCACGGGCGACTTTGGAAATGCGCTGCGGTTAACCGGCTCGGACAGCTATGTCACACTGCCATCCCTGCCCGAACTGGACGGCGCCCGGGCGATGAGCCTGGCGGTGTGGGTCTACTGGGAAGGAACCGGACAGTACCCGAATATCCTGACCGGCGGTGCGTGGAGTCCCGGGGGATTCCTGATCTTTGTCAACAACCAGACCTGCTCGTTCCGCATGGGCCGACCTGGGCATCGGCACGGGGTGGCCGGCCAGGCGTGGACCGAGACGTCCGCGCCGCTGTTGGCGGACCTGCCGATGAAGCAATGGGTCCACCTGGCCGCCGTGTTTGAACAACCGCAGATCACCACCTACGTGAACGGCAAGCAGGTCGGTTCGGCCACCTGGGATTATCCCGTCGGGCACAGCGGCCCGATACACTTGGGCCGCTGGGCTGGTGCGGCCAGCCACCGGGGATTGATCGACGATGTGCAGATCTACGGCCGAGCATTGACAGACGATCAAGTGCGGGTGCTGGCCGATCCGTCGGGACGCGAAACCGCGGAATACCGGGATCTGGGCCCGGCGCGGGACGATGCCAACGAACTGGCCCGCTTCGAGACTCGCTGGTCCACCTTGACCGTGGGCGACAATGGTACGCTGCTGTCGTTGCAAGAAAAAAGCACCGGCCGCGAACTGCTGGACGCGCCTCATCCGATATTGGCCGTCGAGCAGACCTCGGGGCGGCGTTTGCAAGCTCGCCAGATGCGATACGAAGACGGTTTGCTGATCGCCGATTTTCCACACGGCAGCGGCAGTGCCGCGATCCGGATCGAGGCTCATGAACACTACCTGACCGCGACCGCCACGGCGCTGGACGTGCCCGAAGTCCAGCGGTTTATCTTCTTCCAGATCGACCCGGCGCCGAACAAGTACCTCGGGCCTCGAGCCGGCTTGGCATCGGATGATGACTCGGGCGTCTGTCTTCGCAGTTTGGGCATCGAGGTCGATACCTCGTTTCACGGAGCGGCGCCGCGGTTCCGCGCTTGGACGACGCCCGAACACGGTCTGCTGGGGCACCGTATCGGTCTGGTGGCCGGCCCTCGCGAGTGTTTGATCCCCGCCCTGCGCGCGATGGCAGAGAACGAAGCCGTGCCGAAGTCGCGGGCGGGCGGGCCTTGGGCGATGGGGGCGGAGGAAAACCGAGGTTCGTACCTGTTCGCCGACCTGGCCGCCAAGGACACGGACGCTTGGATCGATTTGGCTCGACGCGGCGGCTTTACCAATATCCATCTCCATGGCTGGTGGGAAACCCTGGGCCATTACGAACCGCGAACGGCCTATTTTCCGGGCGGGCTGGAAGAGATGAAAGCGACCGCTGCGCGGATCCGCGCCGCTGGGTTGAAACCGGGGATCCATACGCTGACCGCTTGCATCAGTACTGGCGATCCCTGGGTGACTCCAGAGCCGTCGCCACACTTGATCGCCGCGAACCGCTACACCTTGGCGGAACCGCTCTCCGCCGACGATACCACGATCTATGTCAACCAACAGCCTGGTCCCAACCATGACGTGGTCTGGAGCTATTCGGGTAACGGCAACGCGCTGCGGATCGGTAACGAATTGGTCCGCTATTCTGCCATCTCGTACGAGCCACCGTACGCCTTCCTGCAATGCGAACGAGGCGCTTTTGCGACCAAGCCCGCCGACCACGAGATGGGGGCAGATGTCGATTATTTGCAACAACGTTACCTGGCCTTCTATCCGGACCCGAAGAGCCCGCTGGCGGACGAGTTGGCCGACCGGATCGCTCGTGTGTATAACGAGTGCGGGATGGAGATGATCTATTTCGATGGTTCGGAAGGCATGCGCAGCCGATACGGAATCGACGCCATGCGCTGGGCCATCTTCCAACGATTGCTTGGCGGCGTGACCGAGGCCAGCGAGTGGGGACACAACAACTGGTGGTTCCATTCTCGCTTGGGCGCCTGGGACCATCCCGTCTGGGCGATGAAGCAATTCCATGACCAGCATATTGAACTGGCTGCGCGGTTTCGCTGGAGCGATCTACTGGAACCTCAGTTGGGTTGGTGGGCGCCACGCGGGCCGTCGGAAATCGCTCGTGGGCACTTTCCTGACGAACTCGAATATTTTGCGGTGAAAAACCTGTCGATCGACGGGCCGATGTCGATCCAAGGCGTCAGCGTCGCCAGTCGACCCTGGAACGCGCGGCTGGAAGAGAAGTTCACCATCCTGGGTTGGTACGAGCGGTTGCGATTGGCCCGCTATTTTGATGACGCGACGGTCCAAGCGTTGGGCCAGCCGGGTCAGGATTTTCGCCTGCGTTTGGACCATGACGGCCGCTGGCAGTTTACTCCGACCCAAATGGCCAAGCATCGTATCAGCGCCATGGGCAACGGTTCCGAGCGTTGGACGATCGACAATCCCTTTGCCGCTCAACCGCTCCGCACCCGACTGGAGGCCCTGTACGGCGTCGTTCCTTACGATGACCCTCAAGCGACCGTCCTGGCTGATTTCACCGATCTGGACGCGTTGAACCATCGCAGCAGTGCGGCGGGGGTCGACGTGCAGATCCAGTTGGAAACCGAAGACGTTCGCGCGGGCGGCCACAGCTTGCGATTCCACGCGGCCAATCGCGGCCCAACGCCTCGTGGCGCTTGGGCGCTGGTCGGCACGGTCTACCAGCATCCGTACTTCAGCATGCTGCCCGGCCAGGCGATGGGGTTGTGGGTCAAGGGGGATGGAAGCGGCGCTTTGTTGAATGTCCAGATCCGCAC
>SKVE01000866.1 GCA_007129635.1 Planctomycetaceae bacterium | reverse complement strand
ATCTCGGGACTATCGTTCGCTGGGCGATAGAAGGGCGCCTTGGCCAAATCATCGTCCGAGATCGGGATGCCAAAACGGCTGCGGAACTCTCGTAATTCTTCCTCGTTCGCCTTCTTCTTCTGATGAGCGATGTTGCGGCCCTCGCCCGTCTCGCCCAAGCCGTACCCCTTGATCGTCTTGGCCAGGATGACCGTCGGTTGATCCTGATGTTCGATCGCCGCCTGATAGGCCGCGTAGACCTTCTCCGGATCATGGCCCCCGCGTCGCATCCGCTCCAACCGCTCGTCAGAGTACCGCTTCACCAACTGCAACAATTCGGGATACTTGCCGAAGAAATGCTCGCGAATGTACGTTCCCGGCATGGCAGTGTATTTTTGGTACTGACCGTCCACGCACTCGTCCATCCGCTTGACCAGCAAGCCGGATTCGTCCTTCTCCAGCAGCGGATCCCAATCATCGCCCCAAACCACTTTGATGACGTTCCAGCCGGCACCACGAAACAGGGCTTCCAGTTCCTGGATGATCTTGCCGTTGCCGCGTACCGGACCGTCCAGACGTTGCAGGTTGCAGTTGATCACAAAGATCAGATTGTTCAGTTTCTCGCGAGCCGCCAGTGTGATCGCCCCCAACGTCTCGGGCTCGTCGCACTCGCCATCCCCCAGAAAAGCCCAGACCTTCTGGTTGCTCGTGTCCTTGATCCCGCGATCCCGAAGGTACTCGTTGAATCGAGCCTGGTAGATGGCCATGATCGGCCCCAAACCCATCGAAACCGTAGGGAATTCCCAAAACTCGGGCATCAACCACGGGTGCGGGTACGAGGACAAACCGGGAACCGGTTGGAGTTCGCGGCGGAAGTTGTTCAGATTCTCTTCGTCCAATCGGCCCTCGAGGAACGCCCGAGCGTACATCCCGGGCGATGCATGCCCTTGAAAGTAGATCTGGTCTCCGTCGAACCCCGACTCGCCGCGGCCTCGGAAAAAGTGCTGGAAGCCCACTTCGTACAGCGTCGCCGACGATGCAAAGGTCGAGATGTGCCCCCCAATCCCATCGAACTGCTTGTTCGCCCGTACGACCATGGCCATCGCGTTCCAGCGAATGATGCTCTTGATCCGCCGCTCCAGTTCGCGATTGCCCGGATAAACGGGCTGCTTGGTCAACGGGATCGTGTTGATGTACGGGGTATTCGAGGCCATGGGCAACTCGACACCCTCGAAACTAGCCTTTTTCTCCAGCATGGTGAGCAAGAACTTGACCCGCTCCGGCCCTTTGCTTCGAAGCACGTATTCCAGGGAATCCAACCACTCCCCAGTCTCGGTGGGATCTGGATCAGGCGATTGCGCGGGAATTCCCTCGACTTGGGTACCCTTCTTGTCCAAAACGGCAGCATTCGAATCATCCATATTCTCTTAACCTTATCGGCGAAAGGTGTGTTTTGCCATCTACGCGAAGAAGTATAGGGTATTTCGCGGGCGCAAAGAACCCGGTCGCGGTCAAGCGAACGGCGTCCGACGAACGCCGAACCGGCGATACAAGCTTCTGCAGTCCGTCGCCTATTGTTCTCGATCGGGCGATGTGCGTAAAGATCGAAAGATGGGCGGCCGATCGCCCAAAACGACGGTCACACTTGGGCCGTTACCGAACCAACACGTCCGTCTTTTTGGTCAACTTGCGGAGATGGTCGATGATGTGGCTGCCCCAAGGTACCCGCTCTTGCACGATTTCTTTTAGCCCATCTTTGGTGGGCTTGAAACGAATGCTGGACAATGAGTTCACCCGGTACTCGATAAAATCCGGGATATCGTGCTCCAGATGATAGTCTTCGCGTTTCAGAGTCGATTGGCTTTCGAACAACTGCGACAGATTGTAGTGGTTGCCGTCCACCGTGTTTCGACGCATCACCAGTTCGTAACCCGTTTCGAACAGCACCAGCAGGGCGACCACCGTGGCGATGATGGCGGTCGGTACCGGATAGAAGCCGACACCGCTTTCATAGAAGACCCAACGGAACTGGGCCACCAGCCAGTTATGCTGCTCTGGTGCATCACGCAAGACCATGGCCACGATCAAGCCGAGTACGGCGACCATTAGCCCCCCTATCAGAGTGTGACCAAATCGTGGATCGAACCCGAGTACCACCACGACGTAAATCACCAGCAGGATAGCCATCCACCCCAAAATATGGGTGTCAGCGCCTAGCGAGTACAGGGCGAGCAGCACGTAGGCCACCGCCGGACCGGTCCAGGCGGCGGCGATCGGGTCGACGGAGATCCAACGCATTTTTCGGCGTTCCAGGTTCGCTTGGGCTCGCATCAAGAACCAGCGATTCACGGCCGCCGGTGGCCCATACACATAGCCCACCACCAGATAACTGAGGATTTGCACAAACTGCCGAAGCAGACGAACCAAAAAATTGCCCGCAGAAGCCATGATCTCTTCTCCCATTGCTGATCGACAGGTCGGATCGCCCCCAACCCTTACTGATTCTGGTTTTCCCAGAACTCCGTGTCAAGTATCGATCGTGCATCTTGCCAGGACACTCGAATTCGCCCAAAACGCAAACGCTGCCGTGTCGATCAGGATCGTGTCACGTGGATTTTGCTGGATATGCTCATAGTAACGTCTGTTCCCGGCGTCGACGAAGCTGGCGACCAAGCTGGCGACCAAGCTTGAAATTCCGAATTCGAAGCACTACCCGGATGTCCGATGGGAGATAATGGATGTTCGCTTTGCGTTACCGCTTTGTTCGGAAGTTGCCAACGGCTTCACTGGTCCGCAAGGCACGATCGTAGATCCGCAGGGAGCGGACGACGGGACCGATCCGCAACGCCCCGGAGCCGATCGGCGTGCGCAACGTGGGGCTGAAGCGGCCCCAACCGAATTGGCGTTGGTCGTGGCCATCACACAACACGCCGTCCACCACAAACGTGATGATCTTGGGGCCGCCGTCGACGATGATGCACAAATGGTGAAGTTGTCCGGCCCGGATCGCACCGGGATCCGAGTCCCAGACGACTTGTTGGCGGCCGTCGTTCATCGTGATGGCCAGCGTGCCGGTGTCGGTGGTACCGACCAGCAGTCCCGCACCGGTCGCGTCACGGCTGTCCAGGATCGTTTGGCCAGCGTCCAGCGAATCGAGTTCCAGCCACAGGTCCAGACTAAAACCGGCTCGCATATCCCGCACCCCATGATCCATTCGCCGCGTGTCGCGGACGTTCAGCGGCGGCAGGTCGGGCATCGTCGCTTCTTCAGGCATCGAACCATCGGACGGTAGCTCCAGCAGCAAACCGGATCGTGCGACGCTTT
>SKVE01000540.1 GCA_007129635.1 Planctomycetaceae bacterium | reverse complement strand
TTCTCGGCCCGCCGATTGTTGGCCGACGTGCGTGCGCCGATGAAGTCGGCATCGGGGCAAAGCAACACCACACCTACATTGACCGTCTCCAGGCGAGACGGGTCCGGACAAAACTGAATCAGACTGTAGTAGCCGCGTTTTGGTTTCATCGTATTTCCCTCCGTCACTGCCGATTGTCGAATAACTGGTCGGGCCAGCACTGCCTGGCGACGAGTTCAAGGATCGTGTCTGCAACAAACTCCGCTCGCCGACAGATGAGTTTGACCAGAGCCATAGCTGCTTTCGAACGAACTTCCCAGGCGTCCGGAATCGATGCCACGATTTCGGAGACAGCCGCTTGGTTCAACTCTCTCAGTCGGCCAATCGCGGCTTCGACATCGTCCTGTCGAACCCTGGGTTTGAATCCCGGAAACAATCCATAAAGCCGATCATCGTTCACTTTGTCAATGTAGGCAACCCGCTCGTCGAGGTCGCGGCCGCACGTAAAACAGTGCGTGTGGTCCATCGCCACCAGCCGCGACTTGGTGCTACCGCTTCCATCGTCCACATCCTCCATGAATACATTATCGAAGTTCGGCCGCCGGACCGTCAAATCGGGCGGATGCCGGTCGCAGTTGTTGACCCACGTGTCGAACACAACGAGCTTGCCCGTGTCCTCTGGATTCACCAGACGCCCCAATTCCTCGGCGGAGCCGCCCCACGTGTGGCCGGACGCCGCCCGTGTCACGAAAGCCGGTCCCGACGCGGCCACGCCTCCCCGAAAAAACGGGATCTCGTCAATCTCTGAGTCGATTTCCATGATTGCACAATCGAAGGTCGGCAGCCCCAGCCAAGCCGCGAGGTGCGTGGCGACCCACTCGCAGGCCAATGGGTGGGGTCCCTGCCGGTTTCCCAGGGCCTTGATGTACGCCGGCCCCGCATCCGTCACAATTCGTGCCGTGCCCATGCTTGTGTCAAGGGACTGTTCGTGACGCACAAACATTGTAGGTCGCCAAGGGGCAGACGGCGAGTTGACTTGGTCTGCCGCACGCATCAATCGCCTCCAGCGTCTCGGTCTTCGCGCAAGAAGATCTGCAGGCGATCCTCCGGGATGTCGAATACGGCAAGCAATCTGCGGATCAAGTCACGGATCGAGTTGGCCGACAGGTTCACTTCGGCGTACATGCCTTCGCCCACTTGGGAGGCGTGGCGAAGGTGCTCGGTTGAGTCGGTGAAGGCGTGGTGACCACTCGATAAATCAAGAACTAGCATGCTCCCATGTGCGGAATGTGAGTCTGAAGACTATAAGCCTTTTCATTTTTCGAAACCAGAGCAACCGCTTGTCGTCGCGCTAATTAACAGCTCTCTCTTCTATTGGTTCTGGCGCGGGTACGTTGGGCAGTTCCCTGATCGCCCGACTGATCGGAAGAACCTTGGCGTGCAGCCTGTAGTGGTCCACGTGGAACTGCCACATTCTGGCGAGGTTTTTCGGGCAAATGATCAGCGTGCTCAGCCCGTGGTCGTCTTCGAAGATCCTTGCCAGTGCCGTGGCCATCAGCGTCTTTCCGAGACCAACCACGTCACCGACCAACACGCCGCCGTACCGGTTCAGGTGATGTGCCGCGATCTTGACTGCTGCGGTCTGGTACTCGAACAGCTTGTTTTGGAAATCGGCCGGGATGCGGAACTCCGTTAAGCCGGCTCGGGCATCTTGGGACAAATGGTACGCCATCTTCAGATAGATGTGGTACGGAGGTACCCTGTCCGGTCGTGCCCAGCTCTCCTCGATGATCTCGACCAAATCCTTCGAGATGTCGATGCACCAACGGTCGTCCCAGCGCTGCTCGAACCAGGCTGCGAGCTTCCGCGTGGCGTCATGGTCCAGCACGTCGACATTTAACTCGCCCTGTCCTGCCAGGCCGGCCATGGTCAGATTGCTGCTGCCGAGGTAACCGACAATAGGATTGATCCGATCAGACCGAAACAACAGGTACAACTTGGCGTGCAGTGGATGGCGCAAAAAGAGCTTGACGCGAACTTTTCTGGCTTTGATCTGGCTGGCCAGACGCCGCAAGCCAATCTCGTCTGTGTTCGTTGGGCAACCGACCGTTAGCTGATTTCGAAACTCCTCGGCAAGGTCCCGCTTCACGCGCAATGCAGTCTGGTTGTCGAGGCCGTTTTCTTTGACCAATCGCAATGCGTCCCGCAACTCTTGTTGCGGGAGTCGCTGCATCCCGACGAGCAGGCGACAGCAGTGCTCGTCCTGACCCGACCACGGGTCCACGTAAGAATCCAAGTGCCGCCAGCCCCGCAAGTTGAAGTAGCCCACGCAGAAGTCGGCACGGTTCGAAACATCCAGGGTCTCGGTGAGAGCCGGGAGCAATGACTGCTCGATGTTGTCGAAAATCCTGGGCATCGCACTTCTACCATCCTCGGTTGTTGACCGGACGACGTCACGGCCACCCAAACTTGGTAAACCAGACCAGCGGAGAACAGTATCCCAAATTGCCGGTGTACATACAAGCTCGGGCGTAGCCGCAGTGCCCACCGTACATGCGAGGGGGAACGATGGGGGTAATGGATGGGGTTTCACACCGGTGTCCCAGATTTCAATACCATCGTTGCGGTCGATGCCGATTTCCAGAATTCGCCGCTGGTCTATTCCGGGTTCGCGCGACGCCTTTCGCATGGTGCTGCCCGACCCGCAGCACTGGACCGGTGAAACCGCGAGCCTATCGCGGCAGAGCCCGCTGTGCTGGTTCTGCATGGTCAACCTGCCGGTCATCATGGCGCCGGTCGGCCAGGAGCCGCAACTGCACGACCGGATCCGGGGCTTGATTCAAGGCGGCGAACGACCGAGAGCGCCCGGCCGAACCCCGCGCGCCCTTCCATCCGCGCCACTCATGGCAGGACGAATACGACGCCCGACCTCGTCATGCGGCAAAGTGGTTGTTCTTCGGCCGAAAACGACTCCCGACCCCGTGGCTTCCGACTAGCCGAACCATGGCGTCGCGGTCGCTCGCCGGATGTGCAGTTCATCGACGACTGCGTTGCCTGTGCGAGTGACCAGGTACAACACCAATTCTGCAATCTCGTCGGATGCGATCAGATGCTGGACGGGGATGTAGGGACGCACGCTGGTCACCATCTCCGTATCGAAGCCGCCGGGGCACACGACGTGTACCCGGATATTGGTGTCCCGCAATTCTTCGGCCAGCGCCATCGTCATGCCGCGCAGTGCGTGCTTCGATGCCGTATACGCGCTCTGCAGCGGGTATCCCTTGACGCCGACCACCGAGGCGATGTTGACGATGAACGCGCGAGT
>SKVE01000183.1 GCA_007129635.1 Planctomycetaceae bacterium | reverse complement strand
GCAGCCTACCTGGCCAAAGCGGGAAAATCGGTTTGTGTGCTGGAACGTCGTGCTGTGTTGGGCGGTTGCAGTACCACCGAGGCACTTTGGCCCGGGTACCGGGTCTCGACCGCCGCCTATGTGATCAGCCTGTTCTTGCCCGAGATTATACAGCAGCTACGTCTGAACGACTACGGCTTGAACATCCTGCCTCGCAGTCCTTCCTCGTACACCCCGTTGCCTGACGGGCGATCGCTGCTGATGGGGCCCGACCAGTCTGCCACGTTGCGTGAAATCGCCAAGTTCAGCGAGCGGGACGCCCAGGCATTTCCACGTTACGAAGCGATGTTGGAGCGAGTGGCCAGTGTGATCGAGCCGATCCTGTCGCAAACGGCACCGGATCCGCTTCCGGTGCCCAAGTCGCAGCGTCGCATCACAGCGGGCAAGCGATTGCGTGATGCCGCGCGGCTCTGGGATATGTACCGGATGCTGGGACGTTTGGGCGGCGATCTGCAGGATGCGATCGAGTTGATGACGGCGGCTGCCCAACCTTTGCTGAAACGGTGGTTCGAAACGGAAGTCTTGCGAGCGACGTTGGCCACCGACGCGATCATCGGTGCGTTCGCGCCGCCCTCGGCACCGGGCACGGCCTACGTGCTGCTGCACCATGTCATGGGCTCGGCGGGCGGCGCCCGAGGTATTTGGGGCTATGTCCAGGGTGGGATGGGCGGATTGGCCGACGCGTTGGCAGGCGCCTGTCAGGATCTGAATGTCACGATCCGACGCGAGACGCCCGTCCAACGCATCCTGGCGGAAGCGGGTCGAGTTCAGGGGGTTCAATTGAGCGACGGAACGGTGATCGAGGCCAAGGCGGTCGCCTCCAGCATCGATGCTCACCAAACGTTCCGAGGCCTGTGCGAACCGGAGCATTTGCCCGACGCTTTTCTGACCGCCATCGATCGGATCGATTACAGCTCGGCGTCTGCCAAGATCAATCTGGCTTTGTCTGAACCGCCTGATTTCCTGGCCGATCCCTCCAGCGGAGTCGCGCCTCATCACCATGGCACCATGCACATCGGGCCCGACCTGGATACCATCGAACGCGCTTATGACGATGCCAAGTATGGTCGGCCCAGCACGGAACCGATCCTGGAGATGACGCTGCCGTCGGCCGTCGATCCGTCGGTCGCCCCCGCGGGAAAACACGTGATGTCCATCTTTGTCCAGTACGCCCCCTATCAACTGGCCGAAGGTTCCTGGGACGACCAGAAAGAGGATTTCGGCGATCGGTGCATCCAGTTGCTGGCTCGTTATGCACCGAACGTGCCGGCGGCCATCGAGCATCGCCAGATCCTCAGTCCGCTGGACCTGGAACGCACCTTCGGCCTGACCGGCGGCAACATCATGCAAGGCGCAATGGGGTTGAATCAACTGGCCTTCCTCCGCCCCGTGCCCGGCTGGGCCGATCACCGTACGCCACTTCGCGGCCTGTATTTGTGCGGTGCCGCCAGCCATCCCGGTGGCGGCGTGATAGGTGCCTGCGGTCGCAACGCCGCGAGGGAAATCTTGCGCGATCGATGATCCGAATGCTTGCAACGATCAACACGCCACCGTGATTGAAAAAAGACCATTGGCCGGTTGCGTCGCCGTGCGTCGAAAGGACAATGGTGTTGGACAGATGTCCGGTTTCGACGGCCGTGCTAATGCCAGCATTCGGCGACCAACCGCTTGCGGCATGCCTGGCCTTGTTCGATCTCAAAAACTTCCTTTGGAAAAGGAGCTGGCCATGAAAACTGCTTCCGTCCGTGGTACCATCCCATCGATTTGCAGCGTGCTGTTTGTCTGGCTGGTCTTTCCCACCCTGCTGTACGGTGGCGAATTGCAGGTCGGTGCGGCGTCGGTCGACATCACGCCGAACAAGGCCGTGGCCCTGTGGGGGCAATTCGCGATGCGGCTTTGCACGAAACCAGACACGCCGCTGACGGCGAACGTGGTGGCGCTAAAGTCCGGCGATGCACGGACCACCTTGGTCTCGCTGGATCTGCTGCAGTTGCCCGAAGTCTTCGTCCAGGCGATCCGTGATGCGGTGGCGGAGAAGGATGATGCGATCGATGTCCAAACCATGGTGCTGACCGCCACACATACGCACACCGCTCCCGTGCTCGTGCCGGGAACCCCTGGCATTCCCGTCAACGACCAGACGATGACCGTCGAAGAAACCATCGCGTTTCTGGCCGACAAGATCAGCGACGGCATCGTGGCCGCTTGGGACGACATCGCGCCGGGGAAGATGTCGTACGGACTGGATCGGAACAGCATCGGCTTTGGACGTCGAGCGGTCTACGCGGACGGCTCGGCACAGATGTACGGCAACACGAACCGGCCTGACTTCGTGAATCTGGAAGGCATGGACGACGACGATATCGGCTCGATTTTCTTCTACGACGGTCAGGACAACCTGAAAGCGATCGCGATCAATGTCGCCTGCCCGGCCCAAGTGGTCGAAGGCCAGTCGTCCATCAACGCGGACTTCTGGCTTCCCGTACGCGAAAAGCTGCAGGCCCGATACGGGGAAGAACTGGTCGTTCTGGGCTGGGGAGCAGCGGCCGGAGACATCGCCCCGCGGCCGATCCTGCACAGGGCGGCCAACGCGCGGATGCGAGCACTGCGCGGCATCCACGAAATGGAAGAATTGGCTCGGCGGATCGACCTGTCGGTCAGCCAGACCTTCGACGCGGTCCAGCAGGAGAAATTCGCTGACCCGATCTTAAAACACGTCGTGGTGACGTTGCCGTTACCGCTGCACAAAATCACCGAAGCCCAATATCAACACGCGTTGGCCGAGTACCACAGGGTGGTCGCTCAGGTCGAAAAGGATCCCGCCACCGCCGCTCGCGTGGCCTTCATGGCCCGCAATTGGCATCATGGCGTGGTGAAACGTTACGAGCAACTGCAGCAGAACCCCGACGCGACGTATCCCGTCCAGATCCACGTGGTCCGGCTCGGCGATCTGGTGATCTGCAGCAATCCGTTCGAGCTGTTTTGCGAGTACGGGATCCGCATCAAAGCCCGCTCGAAAGCCACGCAGACGTTCATCCTGCAGATGTCCGGCTTTGGCAGCTACCTGCCGACGGAGCGTGCTCTGGCGGGCGGCTCGTATTCCGCCGTCCCGCAGAGCAACATCATCGGTCCCCCAGGCGGACAGATGCTGGTCGACGAGACCGTCGCCATCATCGATGCATTATGGCAGTAAAATGACAGAAGAATGACAGAAAAATGGTATGACAGAAAGATCTGCTGTCGCTGCGAACCTATCTTTCTGCCATTTCATTTTT
>SKVE01000347.1 GCA_007129635.1 Planctomycetaceae bacterium | reverse complement strand
CCACCGAAAAACGGCCGCTAGCGCCTTGCCGCTCACAAGAAAACCCGACAGTTACTCCTTTGCCGGTTCTAACGCAAACCCGCCTCGCTGCCCGATCACTCGTCGGTGACACAGCCTTCGGAAGCGGATTTGACATTCTTAATGTATTTGTACAGCGTTCCGCGGGTCGCTTTGTAGGGCGGTGCTGTCCACCGGCTGCGGCGCTGGGCCAGTTGCTGATCCGTGATGTCGACATCCAACTGATTCTTTTCGGCATCGATCGTGATCAGATCACCGTCCTGGACCAAGGCCAGCGGGCCGCCTTCCTGCGCTTCGGGTGCGACGTGGCCGACGATGAATCCATGGGATCCGCCGGAGAATCGGCCGTCGGTCAGCAAGGCAACGTCAGCCCCCAAACCGGCACCGACGATGGCCGAGGTAGGCGTGAGCATTTCGGGCATTCCGGGGCCGCCTTTGGGGCCTTCGTAGCGGATGATCACGACGTCGCCCTTGTGGATACGCTTTTCTTCCAGAGCATGCAGCATGTCCTCTTCGGAATCGAATACGCGTGCGGGCCCGCTGAATACCACCCCCTCTTTGCCCGTGATCTTGGCCACGGCGCCCTCGGGAGCCAGATTGCCGCGTAGGATCTGGATATGGCCGGTCGGCTTGATCGGATCTTCCAACGGGCGGAAGATCGTCTGGCCTTCGGCCAAACCGGGCAGTTCCTGAAGGTTTTCCGCCAGGGTCTTCCCGGTAACGGTCAAGCAGTCGCCGTGCATCAGGCCCTTTTCCAGCAAGTACTTCATCACGGCCGGCGTCCCGCCCACCTTGTGCAGATCCTCCTGGACGAACTTGCCGCTGGGCTTCAAGTCCGCCAGGTACGGCACCCGGTCGCTGACCTTCTGGAAATCGTCGATGGTCAACGGAACATCCACGGCGCGAGCCATCGCGATCAGATGCAAGACCGCATTGGTCGAACCGCCGACCGCCATGATGACGACCATCGCATTCTCGAAGGCTTCCCGCGTCATGATGTCGCGGGGCTTGATATCGTTTTCCAGCAAGTGCCGGATCGCGGCGCCCGCTCGAATGCACTCCTTACGCTTCGCCGGATCTACCGCCGGGATCGACGCGCTGTAGGGCAAGGACATCCCCATGGCTTCGATCGCCGACGCCATCGTGTTGGCGGTGTACATGCCACCGCACGCGCCGGCACCCGGGCATGAATGCCGGACGATCTTCTTCCGAGTCTCCTCGTCGATGTCGCCGGACAGGTACTGACCGTAGCACTGAAAGGCCGACACAATATCCAGTTTCTCCTCGCCCAAATGACCCGGCTTGATCGTCCCGCCGTAGATCATGATGGCCGGCCGATTCAATCGCCCCATGGCCATCAGGCAACCAGGCATGTTCTTGTCACAGCCCGGCAAGGCGATCAATGCATCGTACCACTGAGCCGCCATGACCGTTTCGATCGAATCGGCGATCAGGTCACGAGATTGCAGCGAGTAGCTCATCCCATCGGTGCCCATCGAAATCCCGTCGCTGACCCCGATCGTGTTGAACCGCATTCCTACCATTCCGGCATCAGTGACCCCCTTTTTGGTCTTATCTGCCAGATCATTCAAGTGCATGTTGCACGTGTTGCCTTCGTACCAGACGCTGGCGATGCCCACCTGGGCCTTGTCCATATCTTCTTCCGTCATGCCCGTGCCATAGAGCATGGCTTGCGAGGCGCCTTGGCTCTTGGGTTGCGTGATGTGGCGACTGTATCGGTTCAGTTCCTGTGACATGCGGCGTGTTCCTTCTCAACAAACAAGCAACGGACAAAAGGTTCCCTAGCAAAACCAAACAGTTTACGACCTGTCGGGCGATTTGGCCAGGAGTCCCCGAGGGCCAGTCCCCTTTCGTTTTGGCGATATCTTGACAAAATAGGGCGACCGACAACAGGAGGACCAGAGCATGGCGGACCCATTCCGCGACATCTTGGAAACATTTGATAATCCGTTTCCCGAACGAGACTATCTGATCGAGATCCGTTGCCCGGAATTCACCTCGGTGTGCCCGAAGACAGGGCAACCCGATTTTGGAGTGCTGACGTTCACCTATACGCCGGACAAAAAATGCGTCGAATTGAAGAGCCTGAAGCTGTACCTTCAGCAGTTCCGCAATGAAGGAATCTTTTACGAACACGTGACGAACCGTATTCTGGATGACTTCGTCGCCGTCGCCGAACCGCGATACGTCGAATTGGTGGGCGAGTTCAGCTCGCGAGGCGGAATCACCTCGAAAGTACTGGTGCGGTACGAAAAGCCCTCGTCTCAAAAGTTCGGCCGGCCTCAATAACGGCTTGGAATCCAGGAAGGAGCAGGATCATGATCGATCGCGACCGTCAGCGAGGAGCCTTGATCGGGTTGGCGGTCGGGGATGCGTTAGGGGCACCCGTCGAATTTCAACCGCCGCAGAGCTTCATGCCGGTGACCGATTTCAATTGGGGAGGCCCTTTTGGATTGGAACCCGGACAATGGACCGACGATACCAGCATGGCGTTGGCTCTGGCAGACAGCATGGCACGAAACGGTTGGGATCTGGATGATCAGCTCCGCCGTTACTTGGCTTGGTACCAATCCGGCGAGTATTCGGTGACGGGCCAGTGCTTTGACATCGGATTTACGACCGCCGCTGCCCTGCGCCGATTTCAGCAGATCCAGGACGCTCGCCGATCGGGAGATCGGGCCGAGCATGCCAGTGGGAACGGCTCGATCATGCGTTTGGCCCCCGTGGCGATCCGCTATGCCGATCGCTTTCCCGATTCCATCGATCAACTCGGGCGACTGGCCGCCGAATCCAGTCTGACAACGCACGCCAGCCCGCAGTGCTTGTCCGCCTGTCGTTATCTGGCCCTGTTGCTGGCCGGATTGATTCATGGAATCGACCGGCGCGAGATGCTCGATCCAGCCTGGCCCCCGTTGGAAGCGTTGCGGGAGGCCGAACCGTTGCATCGGGAGGTCGAGCTGATTGTGTCGGGCAGCTATCGCGAAAAACAACCGCCGGAGATCCAGGGCTCGGGCTACGTTATCCAATGTCTTGAAGCTGCGTTGTGGGCTTTCCATGATGCGAATGATTTCAGTGAAGCCGTTTTGCGGGCGGTCAATCTGGGTGATGACGCTGACACAACGGGGGCCGTTTGTGGGCAATTGGCAGGAGCTTGTTGGGGTGAATCGGGGATCCCTGCCATTTGGCGTCAGCGTCTGGGCCGTTTTGATCTGATCGAATCGGCACTCGCAGGTTTGGGTGCTTCCAGCGCCTCATGAGCTTCAGCGACGCCGTCT
>SKVE01000427.1 GCA_007129635.1 Planctomycetaceae bacterium | reverse complement strand
TTAGTCGCTTGTACTCCGCTTGGCTCCAGCCGCCAAGAACATAAGGCTCTTCCCAGCGAAAGTCTTCGCAGCCCGTCACTTCACAGGGCAACTGGAGATGGGCCTTCAGATGCTGGAAGAATGCCTCCAAGGCTTCCTCTTGCGTCCGCTCGGCCACATCGCTCAGGATGGCATCGCACCGCTTCATCTGTTCATCGAATTTGTCCATCGTCATCTTCCTGAATGTCCTCCAACAACGAAACCGCCCACGGACCCCGCTGCCGCCGAGCCGCTGGAAAGCTATAATGCGTCCATCCCGAGGCTGCCGATGTCCATTGCTTCCACCGCCGCCAACACATAGATTAAGGGAAAACCGTCATGAAACAAGTGGCCCGCGGGCGCCGAACGCCGGTCCGCATGGATGCTCGTGCGGGGTGTTTCGCGTTGATTCCGACCTGCGTTCGGCGACCGCAGGCCACGGATATGCAGGAGGATTCATCGTGAACGACGAAACTCGACTAGAGAAACTGCGGTGGGCCATTCATGGAGTCAAGGCTCCGTTTTCATGCGAGGGGACCTTCGTTCCGGATCAACCGCTGACTTTGGTGTTTCGGGACAAGTCGCGGTTCACCGTCCAACGGGCTGAGAACGGTTATAAGCAGGTCGAGGCAGTGCAACCTTTGATCGACCGTTGCGAGCCGGCGACGTTCGGCGATAAACGACAAACCCGATTTGACCGGAGTGTACGCGATGCCGTGCAACTGAAGGCCGGCGATGGCGGTTTTTCCGTCGAGCACTTCGACCCCGAAGCAGCCAGTATCCTGGATTCGATTCGGGATCAGATGCTGCCGCATGACTCGTCACCGATCACTGCGGAACTGTATGCCCTGAACGTCTACACATCGGGCGGCCATTTCGCGCCGCACAAGGACACCCCGCGCGGCCAAGATATGTTCGGCACCCTGGTCGTGTGTTTGCCATCGCTGTTTTGGGGCGGTAAATTCGTACTGAATCATCAAGGGGTGGTCAAGTGGCTTGATTGGGGGAGTACGGTCGATCAGCAACAGGATGCCAACCAGCTTCATTGGGTTGCATTCTTCGGTGACGTGGATCATCAGGTCGACAGAGTGTTCATGGGGGCACGCGTGACGGTCACTTATCTACTGCGTCGCGACGCCAAGACCGAACCGTCGCGCACCGTCGCGGACGAAGACCTGGCCCCCACGATTCTGGAAGCATGGCGTGCGTTGCTGGCAGATGCCCAGTTCCTGCCTCAAGGCGGTCTTGTCGGCTATCCCTGCTGTCACTTATACCACCAAGATGCCCGCTTTCAAGTGAAACAGACACCGCTTGACCAGCCTTCCGCGAACATGCTCAAAGGACGTGACCAACTGGTGGCAGCGACGGCGTTGCAGGCCGGACTAGACGTGAGCTTCGCTCCTTACCTGTTCGAAAACTGTGTCGATGAGACGTGGCAACTTGAGCGGTTTCCCACTGGAAAAGAGAAGTCGCGGATGAAGCGGCAAATGGACTTGTCTGACCTTGAATCCGCGCTGCCAATCCGCGGTGAGAGTTCGGAAAAAGTGGGAGGTTTCGGCGTCACCTGGATGGAGCCTCCACCATCGTCAGGCAGCGGCATGGCGTTGCGCGACTCGAATATCGAGAGTAGTTCCGAGCTCCCGGCAGCCGGACGCCTGCACTCATGCGAGTACTGCGAATGGGGCTATTTCGGGAATGAAGCTTCCGAAGTGGACTTTTATATCTACGCCGCGTTACACGTTCAAATCCCCAAACTCGGTGAAGGCCCACGCGCCGATGTTCAACCGTTGCGGCGCGCGACCAAAAAGAAGGCGCAGTCAAAGAAGAAGGCGCCGGGCAAATCCCGCAAGAAAAAAGACCGCGGTTGACATGCCGATGACCGTGGGCGTTCTTCTCAAGGCGTATCGATGAACCTGCAGACCAACCCGCAGCTTGAACTTGCGTTCGACTACGTTCGCAATACGGACAAGAGTCTTTTTCTGACCGGCAAGGCAGGTAGCGGCAAGACCACTTTCCTGCACCAAATCAAGGCCGACGGGCGGAAGCGTCTGGCCGTCGTCGCACCCACGGGTGTCGCTGCGATCAATGCCGGCGGCATGACCATCCACTCGCTGTTTCAACTGCCGTTCGGTATCCATCTGCCAGGCATTCAGCGCAGCGAGAACAGCCAACAACGCCGTTTCTCGCGGCAGAAGATCCAACTGATCCGCAGCCTCGATCTGCTCGTGATCGACGAGATCAGCATGGTCCGCGCGGACTTACTGGACGCCATCGATGATGCCTTGCGCCGCTATCGCGATCCCCATCGGCCGTTTGGCGGAGTGCAATTGCTGATGATCGGCGACCTGCACCAACTGCCGCCGGTGGTAAAACAGGAAGACTGGGACGTGTTGACCCGGTTCTACGATACGCCCTATTTTTTCGGCAGCCGCGCGCTCGGGCAGACCGACTACCTTTCGATTGAACTGAAACACATTTACCGCCAGTCGGATCCGGAGTTTATCGCTCTACTGAACAAGGTGCGGGACAACTGCCTGGACGAACAGTCGCTACGGAAACTCAACAGCCGCTTCGTCGCGGATTTCCAACCGCCCCGTAAGGACGCCTATATCACGCTGACGGCGACCAATGCGGCCGCTCACGAAATCAACGCTGAAAAGCTCAAACAGCTTTCGACATCACGGCATGTTTTCCAGGCACAGATTGCAGGCGAGTTTCCAGCGAGTTCCTATCCGACGGACCAGACCCTGGAGTTCAAGAAGGGCGCTCAGGTCATGTTCATCAAGAACGACTTGCAACCCGAGCGACGGTACTTCAACGGCAAAATCGGCCGGATCACACACTTCGACGAAGACCTGATCTTCGTGCGTTGCCCGGGGGATGCGACCGACATTGCCGTCGGCCCCGCCGAGTGGCAAAACGTGAAATACTCACTGAACGAAAAAACGAAGCAAATCGAGGAGCAGGTTGTGGGCATGTTTGTCCAGCATCCACTCAAGCTCGCCTGGGCCATCACCATCCACAAGAGCCAGGGTCTGACTTTCGAGCGAGCGATCGTTGATGCCCAAGCCGCCTTCGCCCACGGGCAGGTCTATGTCGCGCTCAGCCGCTGCAAGAGTTTTGAAGGGATCGTATTGCGGTCCCGAATCAGCGGTTCGAGCGTGAAGACCGACCCCGTGGTACGAACTTACAGCCGAGACGCTGAACGGCTTGCTCCCGGTGAGTCGCAATTGCAGCAAGCCAAACGGGAATTCCAGGCGTCACTGCTGCATGAGCTGTTTCGTTTCGACTCGATCGAAAAC
>SKVE01000166.1 GCA_007129635.1 Planctomycetaceae bacterium | reverse complement strand
CCGGCCAGCTTCTCCTGGACCTCCGTTGAGACGTCGGTCAGGCCGGCCAGCGTCAGGCTTCGCTCGTTCTTGGCCAACGCCGCCGCGATCTGCGGCGAAATCGTTGTCAGGTAGGGAAACGATAGGGCACCCGGTCGGGCGGCGAGTTTCTCGGCCAGCGGCACCGAATCGAGTTCCGCCAAGCTGGTCAGCACTAGCTGGCCGCGCAGCTTGACGATCGCCTCCGCCGCCTCGGGTGAAACGGAGGTCACCGAGTGTAGCCAGACGTTCGCGGCCTGACTCTTGGCCAACGCGGCGGCCACCTCGGGCGAGAGCGACTTCAGCCCGAGGATCAGCGTCTCTCCCCGGAACTCCGCGAGCGCCTCGGCCACCGCCGGGGTGTTCTCGTAGGTTCGGCTGAGTTGAAGGATTCCAAACCGCGATTCCGCCTCAACCTTTTGAACCAGCTCGCGGACCTGCTGGACCGTGACACCGTAGGATGGGTCTCCAGACCCGTCCCCGCTGTCTGGTCGGTCCTGGAGCCCCAACCTACTCGTTGCGAGCGGGAAATCCTGGCTCGCCAGAGAACGTGCCGGGAACCGACCCTGCTGGAACAGCTCGCCGAACGTGGGCGAATTGGGCAACACGGGATTCGCCAGGAGATCCTTCATCCGCCGCCCCGCATCCCGTTGCCGTACCGTATTCTTACGGTCGCTGAGCCTTAACAGCGTGTTGATCGCATTGCCATAATCGTTGCGCGGTCCTCCCCACCCGGCAAGATGGCAGACGGCACAAGTCTTCTCCACGGAGATCCTCCGAGATAGGGCTCGCACCGCCTCAGCATCATCCACGTGGCGGAGCTGTTCGCGGACTGCGCCATCCAGACCACATAAGGCATGGACATCGCTGGCCAATAACGAACATCCGATGCTGAAAAGAAGTGCCAGAGCCCAACGTCGAAAACTTGATCGACGTTCGCGCAAGGAAGCAACGGCGGCACGTAACTGCGAGTGTTTCACGAGGATGTCTCCGGGGGTTAAGCGACCGCGCAGAGATAACTTGAACAAATTGTAGCAGGCACACTCCGTGTGCCGTCCGCAGTTTACGGCACACGGAGTGTGCCTACTACTTTGGAATTGAACAACTTATTCCTGCGCGGTCGCTTACGAGGCTTTGGCCGCGTGATCCGGGGTTCCGTCCCCTGCGCCGTGAACCACTGCGGCGAGTGACTCGGCGCCCACCGGCGCTTCGGCCAGCCAGGGGACAATCGCGGTGCGCGACGCCCGTTGCCTGACGACTTCGCGGATGTACGCTCCCTCGTGATGCTGCCGAGCCAGCAGCACCGGGTCGGTGACCGCCAGCGGCGAGAGGCTCTGGTTGATAACCCAGGCGAACGGGCGGATGCCGGCTCGCACCAAATCGTCCTGCAATTGGGCTGCTTCATGGACCGGCGTCGCTTCGGGCAGCGTGACCAGCAGCACTCGCGTAAACTCGGGATCGCGCAAGCGGGGCAGCAGTTGCCGCACGCTGTCCGGAATACCGCTGGACTGCCGCGACAGCTCGCGATGGTAGGCCAGCGTCGCATCCAACAGCAGAATGGTGTGGCCCGTGGGCGCCGTGTCTAACACGACAAATCCGTCTTGACCTTGATCCACAGCGCGGGCGAACGCGCGGAACACGGCGATCTCCTCCGTACAGGGCGAACGCAGGTCTTCCTCCAGCAGAGCCCGGCCTTGGGCGTCGAGGTTGGCTCCCGCATCGGCCAGGACCTCGGCTCGATACGCTTCCGTTTCGGCCCGAGGATCGATCCGCCCAACCGTCAACCCTGCCGGAATCTGACCCACGGTGTTGGTGACGTGCGCTGCGGGATCGGTGGTGGTCAGATGGATGCGAAAGCCTCGGCGAGCCAACTCGACGGCGATCGCCGCCGCCACGGTCGTCTTGCCCACGCCGCCCTTGCCCATCGTCAGGATCACGCCGCGACCCGCCGATGCGACCTGATCGATGATCTCCGCCAGGGCAGGGGGAAGCACCTCCAGGTGACTGGATTTGCCTTTTCCCACAGGCATCTCTCCACGCGTGCCCTGAAGCATGCCCCGCAACGCGGCGATCCCGACCAGGTTGTGCGGAGCCAAGGGCAACTCGGTCCGAGGAAACTCGGCTAGCCCCTGCGGAATCGCCGCCAGTGCCTCCTGCCCTCGCCGTTGCATTGCCCGGGCAATCGGGTCGTCCGCCTGTTGTGATCGGAACACGGCGTTCACCACCAGATGCTGATTCCGCACACCCAAGGCCGCCAGTTCGCCGCTGGAGCGATCCGCTTCGGCCAACGCCGAGGGTTCCGCTCGAGTCACCAGCACGAGAGTCGTCGCTTCCGCGTCGGACAGCGCTTGCACGGTGTCCTTGTACAACTGATGCTGCGCTTGCAGTCCGGCCAAGGGGCCCAGGCACGAAGTGCCGCTGGTGTTCGCGTCGATGAAACCACTCCACGCCGCAGGCAGCGATAGCAGCCGCAGGGTATGCCCGGTCGGTGCCGTGTCGAACACCACGTGATCGAATTCGGCGGTCGTATTCGGATCGGCCAGCAACCGTGAGAACTCGTCGAACGCCGCAATCTCCACCGTGCACGAGCCGGAAAGCTGCTCTTCCATGCTGGCCACCACCGCCTCGGGCAGCACGCCGCGGTACGGGCCGACCAGCCGCTCGCGGTACTCGCGCGCGGCCTCGTCGCAGTCCAGGTTCATCGCGGACAACCCCGGTACGTCCGCAATCGCCGTCGGTTCGCTGCCTAAAGACACGCACAGCACTTCGTCCAGGTTCGAGGCCGGATCGGTGCTGACCAACAAGACGCGTTTTCCGCGGTCGGCCAAGCCGATCGCCGTCGCACAGGCCAACGAGGTCTTGCCGACGCCTCCCTTGCCGGTGAAAAACAGATTGCGAGTCGCTTGCGAGAGAAACTTCATGAGATTCGTCCTTTCTTGCGTTAGCACTTCTGCATCGGCGGATCGAAAACTTGGATTCGAGTCATGGAAGAATTCCTGTGGAAGGTGAATGTCAAAAAATTGGTAACCGTGAACTCCAATACGAGCCCTCGGGGCATCACGTGGTGATGCCGCTTACTACGAACAAACTGGTCCTTGCTTTATTCGCCAAGTATCGAAATGTTATCCGATCCGTTGCAGGCTGGCAAGGGCTCTCGGAGATTTTTTCGTCCGGGGACCGTGCAGGGAATGAATTGTCTTACCGGCCGACGTTTTCGAAAATTCTCTATTACCCCAAAATGGCTGTTGCTCATTTCGCCAAGCAGCGATACAATCCGAGGTCTCGGCTTCTGTGGTGGAGGATG
>SKVE01000991.1 GCA_007129635.1 Planctomycetaceae bacterium | reverse complement strand
GCGTTGTTGCCGCCACCAGAAGACGCCGTTGTACAGCAGCATTCCGACGCCCACCGCCACATGGGGACGAGTATCCGTGAGAACGCCCGCCAGGCTGCCGGCCGATGTCAGCAGGAACACCAACAGGCAGGCGATCCAGCGGATGCGGACGAACCAGCGGGCGCCTTCACGCGGAAGTCTCATAAGTCAAGCGGATGGGATCAATGGCTGCTGGGTACGGGCCCAGCCAGTGTTTCGTATTGGTCCAGCGGCGAAGTGTCCGCCTGCATGATCTGAGCGCATCTCATCCGCAGTTGGGGCACCCCCTGTTCGATGTAGCGACGAGCGACCACTTTCTTGGCTGGCTTCTTGATCGCCTGCTGCAGCAGCAAGTGCCCGCAGATTTGCAGGATCGCACAGTCCACCAGGCGGCGGCCCATCAGATCCAGGAAGCTGGGCGAACGGCCTTTGACGAAGGCGACCGCCTCGCTTAGTGTCTGCTTGGCATCCAGCAGTTTTTGTTTCAGTTCCTGCAACTGGGGATCTTCGTATTCGATCGCCTCGAAGGGTTCGATGTAGCCGTCGAACACTCCCGCCGATACGCCGCGGCTGGCGGCGACGATCTGCAATTGGCTGGTTCCTTCATAGATTGTTGTGATCCGCGCGTCGCGCAGGTAACGTTCGGCCGGATAGTCCCGCATGTAGCCCGATCCGCCCAGCACCTGGATGGTCGTATCGGCCACGTAGCAGCACATCTCGCTGCCATAGTACTTGCACATCGGCGTCAGCATGCTGTTGACGCGTTTCAGGTCACGGCCGAGCTTCTTGCGCCGCTTCGCTTCGTCCTTGTCCAGCGGCTTGTATTCCATCACTCGCAGGTTGTTGTTTTCCAGGTCGCAGATCCGGCTGGTTTCGTAGGTCAGCGCGCGAGCGGCCTGGATCTCGACCTGCATGTCGGTCACCATCTCGGCCACCGCCGGCAGGCGTTCGATCGGCACGCCGAATTGTTGGCGGCTGTGAGCGTACGAGCGAGCCAAGCGGTAGGCGGCTTCGGCGATCCCCAGCGACTGGGCAGCGATACTCACGCGGGCACCATTCATCAGGGCCAACACGTAGGTGATCAGCCCTCGCTGGCGTTCCCCGACCAGCCGAGCCGGGGCGTTGGTATAGACCAGTTCGCAGGTCGGCGAGCCGTGGATGCCCAATTTCTTCTCCAGGTGCCGCACCTTGATGTGCTCGGTGCGTTCGGACACGAACAGACTCAATCCACGCCCGTCGCTGATCGCATGTTCGCTGCGGGCCAGGGTCAGCAGGACTTCGCCGCAGCCGTTGGTGATGAACCGCTTGACCCCGTTCAGACGCCAGACTCCCTGGTCGTCCAGGTCGGCGCGCAACCGGATCGCCTGCAGATCGCTGCCCGCGTCCGGTTCGGTCAGCACCATCGCACCGGTCACTTCGCCGCAGGAGAACCGAGGTAGAAAGTCCTTGCGGATTTCTTCGTCGGCGAACGCATTGATCGTTTCGGCGATCCCTTGCAGTCCGAAGATGTTTTGCAGCGAGCCATCCGCCCGGCTGACGATCTCGGTGGCGATGGTATAGATCAGGTTCGGGCAGTTGATTCCCCCGAAGCGATAGGGCAGCGTAAAGCCCATCAGGTCGGCCTGGCCCAAACGATCGATATTCTCGCGCACCAGTGGATGGTAGGTCACCGTCCCGTCTTCGTTCAACGTATTGCCGCCCAGATCGATTTCTTCGGCGTTGGGTGCGATCGTTTCGGCAGAGATCTGACCGACGATATTCAGGATGCGGTGATAGTTTTCGACGGCTTCGTCCGCATCGCGCGGCGCGTAATCCGGCCGCGTTTCCAGGTCGTCGAATTCATCCTCTTGGACGTTGGCCAGTTCGCGGAAATCGATATGTTCCATCAGGAACCGGATATCTTCGTTGTCGGTGTAAAAGTTCGCCACGTCCTATCTCCATCACGATGGTTGCTGGTTCTTGTCGGCTGCGGGACGTTCCCGCAGGGCTTTGATCATGATCGGGATCACCTGATTGGCATCGCCGACGATCCCGTAGTTGGCGACCGAGTGGATCGGCGCTTCGGGATCTTTATTGATCGCGACGATTTTCGCCGATTCTTCCATCCCGGCCCGATGTTGTACTTGGCCGCTGATCCCACAGGCGATGTACAGGGCTGGCCGGACCGTGGTACCCGTCTGGCCGATCTGATGTTCTTTGCCGATGAATCCGCCGTCGACCGCTGCCCGGCTGGCGCCGACCGCACCCCCGATCGCACCCGCCAGATCGTGGATCAACCGGAAATTCTCTTTATTGCCGATCCCTCCGCCGCCCGCCACGATGACCCGAGCGCCTTTCAGGTTGACGGTACGCGGTTCGACATGACGTTCAACCAGCTTTAGGGGCAGATCCGCTGCGGTGATCTCGACGTCTTCCCGGATGGTTTCCCCGGTGCGCGACCCATCCGGATCAACCATGGGCATCACGCCTTCGCGGACCGTCGCCATCTGCGGCCACCAGTCATAATTGACGATGGTCGCCACGATATTGCCACCGAACGCCGGCCGGATCTGCAGCAGCAGTTTTTCGTGCGTCAGTTTGGTCTTCGGATCGGTCACGTCTTTGATCTGCAAGTCGGTGCAATCGGCCGTCATGCCCGCTCGGACCGCCGAAGCGACTCGCGGCGCCAGATCGCGGCCCACGTGCGTCGCGCCGAACAACACGATCTGCGGCGCGTGCTTCTTGATCATCTCGATCAGCACCTTGGCGTAGGAATTCGTCTGAAAGTGAGCCAGTCGCGGGTTTTCGGTCAGGTAGACGCGATCCACTCCGTAGGCGATCAGCCGTCGAGCCAGCCCGTCGACTTCGTGGCCCGCCAACACGGCGCCGACCGAGACGCCCAATTCATCCGCCAGTTCCCGGGCCTTACCGCACAGCTCCAGCGCCACATCGTTCAAGATGCCGCCCTCTTGCTCGGCGTAGACCCAAACCTCACCCTGTCGATTTACGGGAATCATGCAACTTGTCTTTCCTCGGTTTGCCTTGGTTTCAGAATAGCTTTGTGGGAGCGTGCCGCCGTTAGCCCAGCGTGTGATCGACGATCAATTCATGGATCATGTCGCGGACACCCTTTTCGGTTGGCGGCACCTCTTTGTAGCCCGATTTGGCCAGCACGATCGACTGGATGCGGTAGACCTTGGTCGGCGATCCGGACAATCCGCAACGCTCGATGTCGGCACCGACGTCGTCCAGATCCCACTGGTCGATCAGCAGGTCCCGAGCTTTCAGGTCCGCCAATCGGCGTTGGATCTCGGCTTGCCGATCCTC
>SKVE01000952.1 GCA_007129635.1 Planctomycetaceae bacterium | reverse complement strand
GAACACGATGCCGGAAACGAAGGCGCCGTCGCCGATCACCGCCACTGACCGACGCTGCTGGCGTCCCAGTAAGTCGTCCCCACTTTTTAAGCCCAGGGCCGTCGAGAGGCTGCACCCGGCATGCCCGGTCATGAATAGATCGAACGGACTCTCTCCCGGATTGGGATAGCCCATCAGTCCGCCACGAGTCCGGATGGTGGAGAATTCGTGATAACGGCCCGTCACCAGCTTATGGGGATAGACTTGATGGCCGGTGTCCCAGATCAGCCGGTCTTGCCGAAAATCAAAGACGCTGTGCAGGGCCAAACAGAGTTCGATCACGCCCAGATTCGATGCGAAATGAGCTGAGCGTTCGCTGACCAGATTACAAATGACCTCGCGGATCTCGGCGGCCAACTCGTTCAGTTGACCATTGGTCATGCCCTGCAATACCTGGGGGTCGTCGATACGGGAAAGATGTGGATGCATGGTCGACTAACGATCTCGCTGAAGAACAAACTGAGCCAAAGCGTCCAGATGAGTAGCTCGGTACCCCAAAGGACGCAAGGCATCCCGCGCCTCGGCAATCAAATCCGCAGTCCGCTGGCGGCTAGCCGCTTCGCCCAATAAGGTAGGATACGTTACTTTTCCCTGAGCAGCGTCCTTGCCTGTGGTCTTGCCCAGCACAATGCTGCTTCCTCCGATATCCAAAAGGTCGTCGGTGATTTGAAATGCCAACCCCAGATTCTGACTGTAAAGGTCAAGTGCCGCAAGGGTGGGGGCATCGGCATCGCCCAGAATCGCTCCGATTCGAGTCGATACCGTGATCAGGGCCCCCGTCTTGCGACGGTGAATTCGTTCCAAATCGGCCAACTCACAATCTGCTGGCAGTCCTGCCAAATCATCGACTTGCCCTCCGACCAGCGATTCAGGACCGGCGGCGGCAGCCAATTCCCGGCAACAGCGTACTACGTACTCAGCCGGCATTTCTAACTGGCAGAGCACGTGAAATGCCTGAGCCAGCAAAGCGTCTCCGACCAGGATCGCTAGGGTCTCGCCGAATTTCACATGACACGTCGGCCGTCCGCGACGTAAACGGTCATCGTCCATCGCGGGCAGATCATCGTGCACCAGCGAGTAGCAGTGCACCATTTCGACAGCGCAAGCTGCCGGCAGCCCCTCCATGGGGTTAAAACCGCAGGCATCGGCTGCCATTAACACCAGCAGCGGGCGAAGCCGTTTGCCGGGCGCCAGCAGGCTGTATCGAATGGCCTCGCGGAGCCTGGTCGGGCAGTCCTCGCCGCTGTGTGTCAAGCGATCCAATGCCCTTTCGATCTCGGGCCGCATCCTGCTTGCGAAATCGAAAAAAGGCTGGAGATTTTGGACAGTCATGCCGGTTAACGGGTCCCGATCGCATACAACTGCGACCGGTCCGATACGAACATGACGCCGTTGGCGATGGTGGGCGTACTGTAGATGGATGATGGAAACTCGATCATGCTGGCCATCTTCAGTTCCTTGCCGGTATTGAATACCGAGATCAGACCGTCCTCGTTGCCGATGAAGACCTTGCCATCGGCAACCATCGGGGAACCCCAGATGGCGGCCATCACATCGGCTTCGTAGTACCGTCGACCCGTCTCGAAGTCGATGCAATGGATCCGACCGCTCAGATCCGGAGCGTAGACCAGCCCATCGTGGATGGCGACCGTCGACAAGGTGCGACGGAACGCATCCATCCCAGGTTCACCGGTCATCGAGCCATCCTGATCGATCCCGCCCAAATGCCAGATTTGTGCCGAGTTCGGATTGGGTTGATTGTCTTCGGTCACGGGGCTGACATCGCCGCGTTTGGTCGCATCGATCCGATAGATGTGCCCGATCCCTTCGCCATGCTCAGGATCCTGTCCCACCGCCAAAATGACGCTGTTTTCATGAAATACCGGCGTGGCGATGATGTAGTTTCGCGTACCACGGCCGCCCAGTTCGTACCGCGAATCCTTCGGGTTCAGATCGAATCTCCAGAGGTGTTCCCCCGTCTCGGCGTCCAACGCGTACAACCAACCATCACCGGCGGCCATGTAGACCTGCGCTTGCCCGTCGACAACGCCCAACGATGGCGAGCTCCACTGGCCGTGTAAGATCCTGTCGAAGGGCGTGTTGTCCTCCCACACAACCTCGCCAGTATGCTTGTTGACCGCAATGATGCTGGGAGAGCGTGGTGATGGCAATTCCAGATGAGCTTCATCCACTCCGTTCGACGTCAACACGTAAACCAGATCGCCGTGGACCAGCGGCGAACTGGTGGCCAGGTTATGCGGGAAGACTCCCAGTTCGTCCATCATGTCCAGAACCCAGATAATGTCCGCATCTTCCAGGTCCGTATCCACCTCGTCGGTGTACGGTCCGTCGTTGGTACCGTCCCGAAATCCTTCGGTGTCCAGGCACATCAGTTCACAACGATTGGTGACTACCCACAGTCGATTGCCTTCGACCCAGGGCGCCGAACAGATCCCCTGTTCCGGCCAATCGTTGACGCGACCTTGAGGCAGTTTCTCTCGAGTCAATTGCCAGAGGAATTCGCCCGTTTTTTCGTCGAAGCACAACAGCACGCCACGATCACCAACATGTTGCGGACGGTACTCGCCGCCGTTATTGGTGCCCACATACACCTTGCCGCCAGCGACGACCGGGTTGCCGTAGGTTTGTGATCCCAAGGGCATTTGCCACAGAATGTTGAAGTCGTCGATCGAGATTTCCGGGATGCGGCTCAGCCGACTAGGATCCTCGACCGGCGTATTGGGAGTGAAGATATCGGCGAAACCGGTGGTGGCATTAGCCATGTTTCGGGCCCCATCGCCTCCCCAGCACGGCCAGTCGCCGGTGATCACACGATCCACCTCTTCGGCCTCATCGACGGCGACAACCTCTTGCAGCTCGTCCTGGACCGGATCCGCCGGATCGGTTTGGGCGATGTCTTCGGTGGGATCCTCGACCATCGCCGGAGCATCCAACGGATCGTCGACCGAGGGAAGCTCCGTTTCTGCAGTGATCGGCTGTTCCGATTCCGGGGCCTCGATGGTCGCAGGCCGCTCGGGACCGGTCGTCACGGGCTGCGGCGCCAGGCCACATCCGGCCGAAAAGACCGCTGCCGCCAGGACGATCAACGCCTGCCATTTCTGGAAATTCCGGTAAAAGCTTCGGGGATTCATTTTGATACCTTCCTTCATTGGGGATTGTTCGCGTCACCGTTGGTTTCGTGCTGAGTAACTTTGACGTTATCAAAGGCCGAAGTCGCCAACGAGTAGATGTACAGACCCGGGCTTCCGATTCGATTCGGATGCG
>SKVE01000159.1 GCA_007129635.1 Planctomycetaceae bacterium | reverse complement strand
TCGGCGAATTGTCGGAACTGGCCGACACAGAACCCCCGGCGTTTCAAAGCGTGCCGGATGCAGTCGGGGAGTCCGGAACGTGAAATACGTCGACGAATACCGAAATGCAGATGCCGTCAAGCAGTGTGCCGATGCGATCCATCGGTTGGTCACCCGCCCGTGGAACATGATGGAGATCTGTGGCGGCCAGACGCACGCGATCATCCGATTTGGCCTGGACGAGATGCTGCCCAGCCAGATCACCATGATCCATGGCCCGGGCTGCCCGGTATGCGTCACGCCCGTCGAGATCATCGACAAGGCGCTGGAGATCGCCGCACGCCCCGGAGTCATCTTCTGTTCGTTTGGCGACATGCTCCGCGTGCCCGGATCGCAACAAGATCTGCTGGCCGTCAAATCGCTGGGCGGTGACGTCCGCATCGTCTACTCGCCCATGGACGCGGTGCAACTGGCCCGGCAGCACCCCGAGAAACAGGTCGTCTTCTTCGCCATCGGCTTCGAAACCACCGCACCGGCCAATGCCATGGCCGGCCTGCAAGCAGAACGTTTGGGATTGGAAAACTTCTCGGTCCTGGTCTCGCACGTCCTGGTGCCACCGGCGATGCGAGCTGTGCTGGGATCGCCCCGCAATCTGGTCGATGGATTCTTGGCCGCCGGACATGTCTGTGCGGTGATGGGCACCCAGCAGTACCAGCCGATCGTGGAACAGTTCCGCGTGCCGGTCGTGGTGACCGGCTTCGAGCCCTTGGACATCATGCAAGGGATCTACCTGTGCCTGAAACAGCTTGAATCAGGACAGGCCAACCTGGAGAACCAGTATGCGAGGGTCGTGCGGAGTGCTGGCAATCCGGCCGCTCGAGCGCAACTGGACAAGATCTTTGTTACCGTGGACCGCCAGTGGCGCGGTATCGGAACGATCCCCGCCAGCGGCTGGGCGTTGAAGGAAGCGTATGCCCGATTCTGTGCCGATCGCCGCTTTGCGGTCCAGCACATCGTGGCTGAAGAGCCGGCCGAGTGCATCGCCGGCGCTGTTCTTCAAGGACACAGCAAACCCCACGATTGCGCCGCGTTCGGCGTTCGCTGCACGCCCGAGCAGCCATTGGGTGCCCCGATGGTGTCCGCCGAGGGCGCCTGTGCCGCCTATTACCGCTACCGCCGACAGAAGGCCCCGTCGACGGCTTGAGAACCCGACGACGCTTGTCGACGGGAAGCGAACACAGCGAGAGCTTCTGTCGTTTTGCGTTTCGTGAACCAGGCTCTGGTACAGGCTGGCGGACGTTAGCTGCTCAATCTGATTCACCATCCGCGCGAGGCGGATGGGGTCTCATGCCGCGGAACAAAAACGGGGCCAAACCAATTGCCCTAGAAAAGCACAAACTGAACACGCCAGGTCAGCACCCTTTTCTGACAGAGCTTAAGGTCGGTGCAGTGGAGGTCCATACGAACGGGCAAGACCACGACACTCGATCAACTTGTCCAGAAACTAGAGCAGCCTGCCTCTTTTACAAAAGTTTTACAAACCGGATGCCTCATGGCGATACCTTGTCTCGTCCGAGCGATTACAATCCTGCGTCTAGGCAAGTAAGTACTCCCTAGATCACAAACCAGTCGTTCGACACCTAGAGGTAGTTTTGATGATTTCTGAGACCGAAGCGTTGCAGGGCACGGAGTTCGATGATGATGCGATTGCTATCCCGACACCGGTAGCCAAGGGTCGGGAGCAGGAAGAGAAACAACATGGTGCGGCGCCGACGGTGCGAAAGCATCTACCCAATGGGATCGACTGGCCGGTCGTCACCTGGATCGCGTTGGTGCATGCCGGCGCGTTGGCGGCTCCTTGGTTCTTCACCTGGAAAGCCTTGGGGCTGTTCGTCGTATTGGTGTGGATTACTGCCAGCTTAGGCGTTTGCATGGGGTACCATCGCTGTCTGACTCATCGCAGCTTCTCGACCTACCGACCTATTCGTTGGTTGCTCGCTTTCCTCGGCCAACTCTCTGGCGAAGGCTCGGCGCTGGTGTGGGTGGCGAACCATCGCCAGCACCATCAGTTCAGCGACAAAGACGGCGATCCTCACTCTCCACGCGACGGATTCTGGTGGTCGCACATGCTGTGGTTCATGCCTGCCGTGCCTCGTGGACAATTGGACGATCATCTCCGCCGCTATGCACCGGACTTGTACAAAGATCGAGCGATGCACGTGTTGCATGCGATGTTTCTGCCCATGCACATCGTTCTGGGTGTGGTCCTGTTGACCGTCGGCTGGTTGGGCTGGGATTGGCAAACGGGCATGTCGTTTTTGATCTGGGGACAGTTCGTGCGGCTGGTGTACGTCTTCCACGTCACTTGGTTTGTCAATTCGGCCACGCATGTATGGGGCTATCGGAATTATGAGACCAGCGACAACAGTCGCAATCTGTGGTGGGTAGGCCTGCTGGCCTTCGGGGAAGGCTGGCACAACAACCACCACGCATTCCAGCGCATGGCTCGTCAAGGCCACAAGTGGTGGGAGTTGGACATTACGTACTGGGTCATCCTGGCTTTGGAGAAGACAGGGTTGGCCTGGAACGTGGTCAAGGACCTACCGCATCACCAACGTCCGGCCTGAGGCAACTCACAGAGAATCATCTATCCGCAGCACTGCGGGAGTTCTCTGACCGAGCCACTCAGTGTTGTGGCTCCCCGTAGCCGAATTTGCCAAAATTCGGGACCCAACGCGGGAGTTCTCTGACCGAGCCACATTGCCGACCGAAGGTCTCCGGTATTGGGAAGACCTGCGGTCAGCGATTTCGGCGGGGTCGGAGCCCCGCGCCGAACCTGCGATGCTGCATCAAGGCGCCAGCAGTAATCGGGCTGGGGCTTCCAAATAGCCGATGATTTCGTTCAGGAATCGAGCGGCAGCAGCGCCGTCGACCAATCGATGATCGTAGGCCAGGCTGAGCGGCATGACCAGTCGCGCGGCGATCTGGTCGTTTTCCAAGACGCGGGGCATCTTGCGGCTGCGGCCGACCAGCAGGATCGCCACCTCGGGGACGTTGATGATCGGCGTCGAGTAGGCGCCGCCGATGGCTCCCAGATTGCTGATGGTAAACGTTCCGCCGCGCAGATCCTCGATCGAGAAATCGTTGTTGCGAGCGTTTTCGGCGATGGAGCTTAACGCCCGGGCGATCTCGGGGAACGACATGCGATCCGCGTTTCGCAGCACGGGTACCACCAGCCCTCGGTCGGTGTCCACCGCGATCCCGATATTCACATAGTCCTTATAAACGACCATGCCGTTATCGATGTCGACCGAGGCGTTCATCACGGGATTGTTTCGCAATGCC
>SKVE01000809.1 GCA_007129635.1 Planctomycetaceae bacterium | reverse complement strand
TGACGCGTCGCTTCGTCGTAGCGTTGCAACTCGGGCCGAAAAGTCTCGATGGTACTGTCGTAGGCCACGATATTGAAGGTGTCATTCTCTCGCAGATTGTTCAGCACGAACTTCAACGCTTCTCGCGCCTGTTCCATCTTCTTGCCGCTCATGCTGCCCGATCGGTCGACCGCCATGATCACCGTCTTGGCCGTCCGCTCGACTGCTTGAAGCTCGAACTGCGGACTGGCCAGCAACAGGAAGAAACCATCTTCGTCCTTGTCGGGCCGATAGCTCAGCACACTGGCACTCAGCTCGGTGGACGCGGTGTCATAAATCAGGCGAAAATCGGTCGTGGGCACGTGATCCTTCGCTTCAAACTCGACCGTAGCCTGCCGCTGGCCCGCACGCGAGATCTGGACTTCGTGAGTCGGGCTGTAGACGCTCTTCAACGGATCTTCCGTTTCGATCGTCGCCCGGATCCGCATCGATTCAATCGGTCGCGAGGTATACTTGGCCGTCGACAGAGGGAACAAGAAATCCGTCACCTGCCGATCTTTCCGCAATAGCTGGTTGTACCGTAGAGTGACTTGGCGATCCGCTCCCGGCGGAACCGGGAAGACGCTGGTCTTGAACATCCCGGTTCCGACCCATTCCAGCAGAGCCGGATCCTGATTGCGGCGCACGTAACCTTCGTAGATCGAACGGGCTTCCGCGGCCGGCAACAACTTGGCCTCGTATTCCTTGCCGTCAACCAGGAAGGTCAGCCGGTCGATGGCTCCGTCGTACGGCAGCGGAAAAACAAACGAGACCTCCATCTGACGACTGCCCGTGTTGACGAACGTCTGCGAAACCTGGACGCGGGCCACCTGGTCGACCAGTCGAGCCTGGACGGCCAACTCCTTGATCTTGTAAGTCGCAGGCGGCTCGGGCGCAGGACGTGGGATCGGTCGCGGTCGCGGGATCGGTCGCGGTGGCGGGATCGGCCCGGGAGGCGGCCAGAGGATGGGCCGTGGCAGAGGCGTCGGCGCCGGCGGATCGACAAAGATTAGTACTCCCTGCCCCCAGCAAGGAGTACTGCTCAGCAGCATCCCCAGCAGGATGCCGGCCAACGACAACAATAACGCTCGTTTCATGATACGTTTCTCCCCTTGAGACTGCTCCGACCAGTGAAACTAAGACGAAGACGATCGGGTTACCGTTTTCCGAAAATCTTGGCCGCAGTACATTCGACGGCGTCGGCACGCAAATAGAGCCGAACCGGTCGACACCATGGAAACGGCGAAGTCCTTCATGCGTTTGGCTTCGGAGCGTCGACTGCCGTACCCATTTCGCCCGTGACGCCGGGCGCGCGTCCCATCTCCGATGCGCTGGAATACCAGACAACGATTCTCAAGCCGAACAGTATTGCCCATTTCCCAGTTTCCTGCCGAACAACTTCTCGGCTGCCAGCGAAAAAGGTAGATTGGTACATCACTGTTGCGGTTTGTGGTCCGCGCACCCCCAGTTCGGCAATCTCCCCGGAGTTTCCATGATCAACGGCCCGAGCGACCCAGCATCCCGAATCCATCCACCCCAGGAACATCCAGCCACGATCGGTTCGGAGCAGGTGCCGGGGCAGGTGCCATACACAACCAACCGCGTCAGTCGGCATGAGCAGAGGTACCACCATTGTAACAGGTGGTTTCTCAAGGTCGTGATCGTGTCCGTCATTATGGGGTGTTCTGGAAATTCGGAGCAAGAGACGACCAGCACCCAGCCGCCAACGCCGCCCCCGCCTCTGGTAGTGTTGATCCTGGACGACCCACCGTTGGCAGAGGCGATCGAGCGGCAATGGGCGGCGCGAGCGGACGGGCGGTTGCAGATCCAACAGATGACCACGACCGACCTGTTGTCCGAACGTCGGCGTCATCTGGCCGCAGACGCGGTGATTTTCCCCTCCTGGCTGATCGGAGAACTGGCCGAACAGAATCTGATCAGTCCGATTCCGGCCGCCACCTTAAACAGTCCCGAATTTGGACGACGAGATATTTTCGATCTGATCCGGCAGTCGGAGATCGTGTGGGGCGAGCGGGTTTTCGGGGTTCCTTTGGGCTCCCCGGTGCTGACCCTGTTGTATCGCCGCGATATTTTCGAGGCGATCGATGCGAAGCCCCCCGAAACTTGGGGCGAGTACCAGAAACTGGTCCAACGACTGGCGGATCCTCAGGGGCGTAGCAAACTGCCCATCGAACCATCCGGGCCGTGGTATCCGGTGGTGGAACCGCTGGGCGACGGATGGGCATCCCAGATGCTGCTGGCTCGTGCTGCCGGATATTCACGACATCGTAATTACTACTCGACCCTGTTCGATTCGCGGACGATGGAACCTTTGATCTCCGGCCCCCCGTTCATACGGGCTTTAGAGGAACTGGTGGCAGTGCATCAAGGTCAATCGTCAGAAATGTTGGCGTTTGGGCCTGCCGACGCTCGTCGAGAGCTGATCGCCGGACGCTGTGCGATGGCGATCACTTGGCCGAGTCGAGTCGAGGATCGTGGAGAATCCGACGCCAGTACGGGAGTGTTGGCCTTGGCTGCCGCTGAATTGCCCGGATCGCACGAGGTCTTTAACCTGGGTGACCAAAAGTGGCACCCACGCAGCCGAACCGAGGATGGGCGGGCGACTCTTTTGGGGGTGGCAGGTCGACTCGGGGCGGTCGCTTCGTTCAGTCGGCAGCCGGCGGCAGCCTTAAACTTGCTGGTCAGTCTGTCCAGCACCGACTGGAGCGAGCAGGTCTCGCCGTTCAGTGAATCCACGGGCTTGTACCGCAGCAGCCAGATTCCATTGGCCTCGTCGTGGCTTGGTCCCGATTTCGAAACGGCTCGATCCTACGGGGAACTGGTACGGGACATCCATCGCCGCTCGTTATGGCTGACCTCGTTGCGCATCCCCGGTCGATCGAGGTATTTGACCGAGCTGGACAAGGCTGTTCAAACGGCCGTGGCAGGCGACTTGGCACCCGCCGAGGCCCTCGAATTGGCTGCGGACCAATGGCGGGAGATCACCGAAGAGCTGGGCGTCGAGGCACAGCGAACTGCTTATTGGCGCAGCCTGGGGATGGAACCTTGACCGTTGGGGGGAGCGGAAATTTTTTCTCGGCCGCGCGCGCTCCGCTGGACAAGTTCCGGTAGCCGCGATAAACTACGCCCACACAAATCGGCGTGACCCCACGCGTTTTGGGGTAAATCCAGGGGGGCGTAGCTCAGTTGGGAGAGCGCAGCGTTCGCAATGCTGAGGTCGTGGGTTCGACTCCCTTCGCCTCCACCTGAAGCCACTGGGGACGAAAGTTCCCAGTGGCTTTTTTCATGGGA
>SKVE01000296.1 GCA_007129635.1 Planctomycetaceae bacterium | reverse complement strand
GATCGTTGGCCGAAAACGACTCCCGACCCCGTTGCGCTGGAGTTCACGCTTTAGCGTGTGGGAACCTGACGAAAACACGATGAATCGTGAACTCCAACGAAAACGACTCCCCACCCCGTTGCGCTCGCCCATGCAATGCGATCGTGATTGACAAGAAACGCTTGGCCGGACGTTCGATGCGAAAGTTTTCATCGAGTGCGGTATAATGGTGATGAGAGACGCGGCCCTCGAGTCCGTCGCGTTCCATCTGGACTGAAGCCGATCCGGAGAGAAACGATTTATGGATAAGACCTGTTCCTTGAACGAAGCACGAGCGGCCAAAGTGCCGGCTGCGGAAGCCTTTGGCCGTTTGGCCGAAGTTATTCGTGGCGTAATGCTTCGATGGGGTCCATGTAGGCGGCGCGGATGGCAGGGTAGATGCCGAAGATGATGCCGACGGCGACCGAGATGCCGAATGCGATCGGGATCGATTCGTGCACGACCACCGGCGTCACGCTCCGGACGACCTCGGGCAAGTTCTCCAGCAGGTCGGGCCGCCAAGCGAACAGCAGGTCGCGAGATCGCTGCATGATCGCAGGACAGAACAGCCCGAAGACGACGCCGGTCAGCCCGCCGACGACCGACAGCGAGATGGTTTCCACCAAAAACTGGGTCACGATGTGTAACCGAGTGGCTCCCAGCGCGCGGCGGATGCCGATCTCTCGCGTGCGTTCGGTGACGGTGGCCAGCATGATATTCATGATCCCGATTCCGCCGACCAGCAACGAGATCGCTGCGATCAACCCCATCATCACCATGAACATCAACCGCGTGACGCGAGCTTGTTCCAACAGTTCCTCGGGCACCACGACCGCCACGTCCTGGCGATATCGCCTGGGTTCTTCCCTCGTTTGCGTCGATTCGCTGCCCGAGGTGTCCTTGTCCAGCGGCAGGCCCAGCGTGGTGCGAACCAGATCGGCCGTCTGGCGAACGTTCTGCACCGAATCGACTCGCAACGTGATCTGGTTCAACTCGACGACCTCGGCACTCATCGAACTGCCGCGCCGCGTGATCACCATGTCGCCGACTCGTTGCCGCATGGTGCTGATGGGGACGTACATATCCTCGGAGAAGTCCTGAGCGGCCAAGGAACCGCCGATGGCTGCGGTCGGACTGCGATGTTTCAAAACTCCCACGACCTCGAAATAGGTCCTGTTTTCGTTCACGTAGACGCGACGGCCGATCGGATCTTCGTACGGAAACAGGCGTTCGGCCAAGCGTCCCGCCAGCACGCAGTAGCTGTGCCGGTCGTGCACGTCCGCATCGGTCAGGAATCGGCCTCGATCGACCACCAACCGGGTGACCTGAGCGTACTCGGGAGTGCACCCCACCATACGTCCATCGATGGGATCCCGCCGTCCGTAGCTAATCTGGCGGCGGATCTCGCGGATCGGTAGGGCGCTGTTCAGCGTCGGGATGGTATTGACCAACTGGGTGAATTCTTCCCGTTTCAAGCCGTACGGCACCGGACCGGAGAACCCGGACGTGGTTTCTGCCGAAGGCTGGACGCTGCGGATGATGATATTGTCGGCCCCCAGACCTTCGATCTGCCGCTGCGCCTCCTGGCTGATACCTTCACCGATGGCGACCAACCAGATGACGCTGGCCACGCCGATGAAGATCCCCAGCACGGTCAACAGGGACCGCAACGGGTGTACCAGCAGGCTTTTCATGCCCAGAATCCAAGTGCGCAGCCAGAACATGGTTTCCCACCACCCGATCACAAAGATCCAAAGAAGGTCACGAGGTCACGATCCGATCATTATATCGACTGATCGCCCGTCTGTCCTATTTCTCTCTACGAGCGTTTCCACCGGTTCGGATCGCAAAAAACGACCCGCCCCCCCTGGGTTGGTGTTCGTTTATGTCTTCGATGAGTACAGTTCAGCGAAGTCGAGCACCCAAGCGTCGATCAATTCGAGGAAGGCGGTGGGGTCGACGGCATTCAGAGGTTGGTAGTGTTGTCGGGCCAGCAGTTCCCGATTATGCACGGTCCCTTTCGCGTTTAGCTCCAGCACGTGCAAGGAAGAGTAGGGCCGCACGGTCAGTTCCAGGCGGCTGTACAGATTTGTCCGCCGCCCGCGTCCCAGCATGCGAACATCGTCCCGTTTACAGGCGGCTCCCCAGCCGCGCTCGCCGTAGATGGTTTCGAATTCGAATCCTGGAAAGTGATGCAGCAACCGCCGAACACAGGCCTCGATGTGCTCGCACATCTGCAGCCGGTACCGGGAATGCAGGCTGCGATACTCCTCTTCGCTCAACCCACGAGCCGCTTCTGCCAGCGCCTCGTCTTCTCCGCGGCGGAGTCCTCGGTCGATCGCTTTTTGGAGTTTCTGGTCAAAATCCATGGTGGGCGTGCGGATGTGTGGAGAGGACTATTTTTTCTTCTTCGATCCGGTGTCTTCGTCCGAATCTTGTTTTTTGTCGTAGAACTGCAGCAGGTCCGAGAAGGATCGCATCGGCTCTTTGCCGTCGACCATTTCCGGGGTGATCGGTCGGACGGGCTTGGGTTTGGGTTTGGGGCGGTGCTGGGCCGGGGCGCCTTTGCCGGAGCGTTGTTGTTTTCCGCCCTGCGCTCTTCGCCCGTCGCGCCGTCCTTCGCTGCCGCGCGAGTCCCTCCGCTCGCCCTGTCCGCCGCCAGCACCTCGGCCTCGCCCCCCCTCGCGTTGCTCGCCTTGCCTGGGCCGTTCGCTTCGCTGGTCGCTGGGCCTTTCGGTACCTGGCTTGACGGCGGTCAACGACACACGGCGTCGCTGCTTGTCCACCTCGACCACCCAGACCGTGAGAATATCACCGACGCTGACGGTTTCATGAGGATCGCGGATAAAGCGGTCCGCCAGGCGGCTGATGTGGACCAAGCCGCTGTCCGGAAGGCCGATATCGACAAAAGCACCGAAATCCACCACATTCAACACCGAACCGCTCAGTTCCATCCCCGGTTCCAGATCCTCCAGCTTCATGATCTCTCGGCGGAATTTCGGCTTTGGAAAGTCCTCACGAGGATCCCGCCCGGGTCGACTGAGCGAGTTCAGGATATCTCGCAGCAGCAGTTCCCCGGTCCCCATTTCCTGAGCCAATCGAGCGGCATCGGCTCGAGCTGCTCGATCGGTCAATGTTATCGTCGGCGCTGCTTCCTTCGCCTCGGGTTGCTCCGTTGCCGCGGGTTGCTCCGTTGCCTCGGGTTGCTCCGTTGCCTCGGGTTGCTCCGTTGCCTCGGGTTGCTCCGTTGCCTCGGGTTGCTCCGTCGCCGCGGGTTGCTCTGCCGCCGCGGGTTGCTCTGCCGCCTCGGGT
>SKVE01000823.1 GCA_007129635.1 Planctomycetaceae bacterium | reverse complement strand
TGGATTTTCTGTAGTGTCCCCATGGTCGGGAACTGCGGAAGCTGCAGGAAAAAATGGTAGAAATTGAGGACATGCGATGCTGAACGATGGCGAAAAGGGAGTGGTTCTTCAACGCGACCGGGAGACTTATGGAATCGCACCGCACATTCCTTGTGGCGTGGTGACGGCGGCGACGTTGCGAAAGATCGCTGAGGTGGCCGAGCGGTATCAGATCCCGCAGATCAAGATCACCAGCGCCGCTCGCATCGCGCTGCTGGGGATCAAGGAAGAGGATGTCGATCGGGTCTGGGCCGATCTGGGCATGGATCCGGGCAATGTGGTCGGGATCTGCGTCCGCAGCATCAAGGCCTGCCCGGGGACCACGTATTGCAAGCGGGGCCAGCAGGACAGTCTGGGCTTGGGGATGACGCTGGATTCCCGCTTCCACGGGATGCAGTTGCCCGGCAAGGTCAAGTTCGGCGTCAGCGGCTGCCCCAATCAATGCGCCGAAACCAGTTTCAAAGACATCGGGCTGGTCGGTACTTTGAAAGGTTGGCGAGTCTACGTGGGTGGCAATGGTGGTACCACGCCGCGCATCGGCGAGGTCCTGGTGCAGCGGATCGATACGGAAGAGGCGTTGGCGATCATCGATCGGATCATCGAATACTATCGGTCGAACGCCGAGCCCAAGGAACGCATGGGCAAGATGATCGAACGACTCGGATTGACCGACCTGGAGGAGGCCGTCGGATTGTGAGGGCCATGGGGTCGCGGACGCCAAGAGGCCTGCCGCTCAGCGATCGAAGATCGACTTGATCGCGTGCAGCGTGGTCGAACGTCCTGCGCGGGCGATCGACGTGGTCAGCGGGATCTCTTTCGGGCAGACGGCCACGCAGTTCTGTGCGTTGCCACAGACCTGCAATCCGCCGGGGGCCATCAGCGCATCGAGCCGTTCGCTGCCGATGTTGCGTCCGATGGGATGCGAGTTGAACAAGACGGCTTGGCTGATCGCATGGGCACCCAAAAAATGGGTATCGTAGGACTCGTCGCAGCGTTCGCGATGCTGCGGTTCGCTCTCGCCTTGCTTGCGAGGAATTTCGATCTTGGTGTATTGGGGGCAGGCTTCCAAGCAGCAACCGCAGCTCATGCACTGGCTGAGCGGGTAGTGGGCTTCCTGGTCCTCGCGAGTCTGCTGCGGCCCGGCGCCCATGTCGTAGTACCCGTCGACCGGCACCCAGCTTTTGACTCGCTGCAGTGCGCGAAACAAGCGGGACCGATCCACGACCAGATCGCGCACCACGGGGAACTTGGTCATCGGCTGCAGTTCGATCACGCCCGGCTTATCCTCCAGCAGACGATCGACCAGTGCCGAGCACGATTGTCGCACCCGTCCATTGACCAGCATTGTACAGGCGCCGCACACCTCTTCCAAACACCCGCAATCCCAGGCGACGGGGGCCACCTTTTTGCCTTCGACGTTTTCGCCCTTGATCGCGATCTTTTGCAAGATGCTGATGACGTTCATGTCGCTTTCGTATTCGACTTGAAAAGTCTCCCAGTAACTGGGCTTGCCGGGCGCGTCCTGGCGCAGGATGCGAACCTGGAAGTTTCGAGCTGTATTGTTGGTCGGTGATGGATGGTCAGACATGATCTCTACGACTTTGATTCTTTCGGGTTATTGCTGAGCTTTTTTTTGAGCCCGTTCGTTCCAGACCTCTTCGATCACTTCGGCGCCGATCAGCCCATACAATCGAGGCCGCGGCGGGATGACCGACGTATCGACATCCTCGTACGTCAATTCGACTTGGGACGTTTCCTGGTTCCAGGTAGCGATGGTCGATTTGAGCCACTTTTGATTATTCGCTTCGAAATCATCGCACCATTGCTCGGCCTCGCGCCGTCGTTCTTCGGGGGAAGGCGCGGTCAGATTCGGGTGAGCGAATTCGGGTTTGTAGTGGGCTCCACGGCACTCGTCCCGCTGCAGTGCACCTTGCAGAATACACTTGGCCAAGGGCATCATCTCCTCCAGAGCGCTGGTGAAGATCAGGTTCTGATTGGTCCAGTTGCCGGTATCCGACAACGAACATCGCTGTACGCGTTCCTGCAATTCGCTTAGGTTCTCGATAGCTTCGGACAACTGGTCGTTTCGGCGTACGACGGTGGCGACCCGCGTCATCAGATCGCCCAACTCTTGGTGCAAGACGTAAGGATTTTCGCCTCCCGCCGGCCGCCGAACGATCTCTTCCTGAGCGGCCTGGTACTGGCTGCATGTGCCCTGGAACAGTGAAGCGGGCAAATCGACCGCTGCGGCCTTTGCCTGGGATTGCAACAGGTTATAGATTCCGGGCGCCACGAACAGCCCGGCAAAGATGCAACTGAGCAGCGAATTGGCACCCAGACGATTGGCCCCGTGATACTGATAATCGGCCTCGCCGATCGCGAACAGATGGGGGACATTCGTCTGCTGATTTCGTGGCGACCCGGGCTGCAAACCGCCATCGGCCGTCCGTTCGTAGTCGACCCACAGCCCTCCCATCGAATAGTGCACGGCGGGAAAGATCTTCATCGGCGCGTCACGTGGATCGACGCCCTGGAACTTCTCATAGATCTCCAGGATGCCACCCAGTTTGCGAGTCAGTTCTTTTGCTTCGATATGCGTCAGATCCAGATAGACGCACATCTTTTCCCTTTCGACGCTCAATCCCTCGTTGACGCAGATATCGAAGATTTCGCGCGTGGCGATATCGCGGGGCACCAGGTTCCCGTATTTCGGATAGCGTTCTTCCAGAAAATAGAACCGTTCCGATTCCGGAATCTCCGTTGGGTTTCGAGGGTCTTGGGGCGTGCGAGGCACCCAGACTCGGCCACCTTCGCCCCGAGCCGATTCGCTCATCAGCCGCAGCTTGTCAGCGCCGGGGACTGCCGTCGGATGTACCTGGATGAATTCGCCATTGGCGTATTTGGCCCCCGCGCGGAACGCTCGCCCAGCGGCCGAACCATTGCAGGACATCGAATTCGTCGATCGGCCGTAGATCAAGCCGCAGCCGCCGGTGGCCAACACCACCGCATCGGCGGGAAACGCGCGGATCTCCATCGAAACCAGGTCCTGACCGACGCAGCCCCGGCAGACACCGTGGTCATCCAGGACCGGCCCCAGGAAATCCCAGAATTCGTATTTCGTGACCAGACCTTCCGATTCCCAACGCCGAACCTGTTCGTCTAACGCATACAACAGTTGCTGCCCTGTGGTGGCGCCCGCAAACGCCGTTCGCTTGAACAGGGTACCGCCAAAACGCCGTCGATCCAAAAACCCCTCGGTGGTCCGGTTAAAGGGGACTCCCAACCGGTCCAT
>SKVE01000801.1 GCA_007129635.1 Planctomycetaceae bacterium | reverse complement strand
TGCTGTGGCCGGTCTCTGATGCTGTGGCCGGTCTCTGATGCTGTGGCCGGTCTCTGATGCTGTGGCCGGTCTCTGATGCTGTGGCCGGTCTCTGACCGAGCCACGTGGTCGACCGAAGGTCTCCAAAGGCTGCATTACCCGATATCCAGCAGCTCCCGCAAAAACCGGCGGTTTTCACGATAGCAGTCGACCAGCGACTTGCCACCGACCGTAGCGCCTTCCAGGATCAACCAGCCGGTGTAACCGATGTCTTCGATCGCTTCCTTGACACGCGGAAAATCGACTTTGCCGCGGCCCAGCAGGTTCCCGTTCTCCTTCATATGGATCTGGCAGATGAATTCGGTGCCCAGCCGACGGATCTCGCCCGGCACGTCGTAGCCGCGTTCGGTCATATTCGCCACATCGTAGTACACTCGCACCGACGGAGAGTCCACTGAATGGATGATTCGCAGGTGTTCGTCGGCATTCATCCAGCTTTCGATCCCCAACACCACGCCCGCCTGTTCGGCTCGCGGCGCGACACGTTTCAATCGGCGGATCACCTCGTCCTGCTTCTCGCGGTCGCCCTGAATGTCCCCGTTGCCGAAAAAGGCCAGCAGGCACACCTGGACGCCGACTCGAGGCATCACGTCCACCGCGTCGCGGACCCAGGCTTCGGTCCGCGGATCCGAGGCGTACGGGACTTGGTTTAACTGGCCCATGGCCAGCGACGCGATCCGCTGCTGGGTGTCCCGAGCCGTCTGATGGTAAGTCGCCAGGACCTGGGCGTCCCGCAGGTCGTGTTGTCCCCCGGGTTCGCCAAAACTGACCTCGACACCGTCCAAGCCGATCTCGCGAGCGACCGAGAACGCGGCCGGATCATGTCGCTTGCCCAACGACCAGTCGCACGCGCCGAGCAGGAATCGAGGCGTCGTAGCCGATTGTTGATGCTCGTCGGCGATCGCTTCCAGCCACGGGTGACACGCTACCGCTGCACATCCCGCTGTGGCAACCCGCAGCACATCGCGCCGATTCAAAACCGTCATGTCGATTTCTCCCAAAAGATTTTCCAGCTTCCAACGTCGGCCCCTGGCGTCCTATACTACCAAAAATTTTCAACCATGACGCGGGAGGATCAATGAAGTCCGGGAGGCAAGCGGCGAATACCCAAGGCTGGTGGCGGCTGAGCCCGTTTTTCGTCTGGTTGGGCATCTTTTATGCTTCGTGGTTCGCCTTGGTGTCGCTGGGCGAACATTGGCCGGTCGTGTTCGACCACTGGCCTATCGCCCTGGTGATGCTGCTGGGTTCGTACGTCGCCGGATCGACGCCCATGGGCGGGGGTACTGTCGGTTTTCCCGTGCTTGTGCTGCTGTTTGATCAAGACCCGTCGATGGGACGCGACTTCAGCTTCGCCGTCCAGTCGGTGGGCATGACCAGTGCCGCGATCTTCATCTTTTGCCGGCGCCTGCCCGTGGAAACCACCACGCTGGGTTGGGCAATGATCGGCTCGACCCTGGGCACACCATTGGGGATCCTGATGTTTGCGCCGTTGGTACCCGGCTTGGCTGTCAAGTTGCTGTTCTCCATCGTATGGGCCAGTTTCGGGATCATGACGCTGTACAAATTACGCGAAATCTCTGCGGCAGAGGGAATTGCTCACGCCTCGAAACGATTCGATCGGCTCAGCGGCCTTGCTGTCGGGTTGGTGGGTGGCACCTTTGTGGCTTCGGTGACGGGCGTGGGCGTGGACATGCTGATCTACACGGTCCTGGTCTTGGTCCGCCGGGCCGATTTGCGGGTTGCCATTCCCACGTCGGTGATCATGATGGCCTACACTTCGGTGGTTGGCGTAGCGGTCAAGGGTCTGGTGACCGGCTTTTCGCCCGGCGTTTTCGAGAATTGGTTGGCCGCCGCCCCGGTCGTCGCGCTAGGCGCTCCGCTGGGAGCCTATGTCGTCCATCTGGTCGGTCGCCAACGGACACTGGTCTTCGTCGCCCTGTTGTGCTTGCTGCAGTTCTTCTGGACCTATCAGCAGAGCTGGGATGAGCTGGGGGTACCCGGGCTGATGTTGGGACTGGTCGGTTTGCTTATCTTCAACGCCATTTTTCATTATTTGTATCGTTTAGGAAAGATTCTGGCCGCTGACGGGCGACCTGTCGAAACGTTGCATGGGCTGGATTTTTTCGACCAAAACGGTGGAAAGACAGGTTGACAAGTTCCGTTTGGGAAGCCTAGGTTATCGTTATTCCAAATGCGATAGCCTAGGAGCCCGTGGCGTTTCCATACTTTTCTACGCTCGATACGAACGGAGTCGGTGGGATGCGATTTCTGGTAAGTGTCCAAGCGCCCAAATCATCGAATCTGCAGGCGAACGGAGATTGGCTGGTCGAAGCCGAAGATCGAGAAATGGCGCTGGACGTCGTGCAGCAACAAGCCGTTTCATCATGGTGGCCAAGCGGTTCTACCTGGTCGGTAGACACCCACTCGGAGGATAGTAGGATGCCAAAATAAGGTCAGCGGCCGCTCATGCTGTTTGCGACGGGCGTCCCTTCGCCGATCCTAAGTCCTTACTGGGGATGATTTTTTGTCTTCGGTCGTATAGAATTTCGTTCCTGGTGTTCGTTGTGGGCGGAAACGTTTACCGATCCCTGCGGACCGTTCGGCTTTAACCTATAGGAAGTGGCACATGTTCCCGGTGATCTCCGGTCTGCGATTTCAAGGATCGCTTCTTCATGGATGGCTTATGACGAGCATGCTCGTCATCGGCTGCTTTGGACTGATCGGCTGTGGAGGTTCGGATCCGGCACCGATTTCGGCTCGAACCAGCCAATACGAGGTCGGCGACGCGGCCGTTGATCCGCCGCGAGCGACAACGCCCAGCCCCACGATCGACGGTGATTTATCGGGAGGCGCGCCGGCAACTTCGGAGATCGATTTGCAGGATGCGGTGTCGGGCGGCCCCGCGGCCCCGCAGGTGATGGCCCCGGAGGTCGCGGACTCGGCGATGCAACCCCCCGCCCAGCCGGTGCAACCGCCGGGGGCACCTCGATTCGATCCGGTCGAGCGTCTGGATCTCAGCGAGTTAGACCCTGATCAGCTTCCTGACAGTGCGGCCAAACTATTGGCCTTGCTGGAGACCTTACAGGCCCGTCAGCCCAGCGGGCGGACTCCGCAGGAGCAGATGGAGGAGTTCCTGAGCATTCAGTTCACGCGGCTCAAAGCGGCCGAGAAATTGTGGGATTTGGCCGAGGACCAGGAGACTCGGATGACCGCGGTGCAGACCAAGGTAGACGCCTTGCGTATCATGAGCCGTTTTCAGGTACCCGACACCGAGAAGGAGCTGCACAAGTACTGCCG
>SKVE01000139.1 GCA_007129635.1 Planctomycetaceae bacterium | reverse complement strand
CAAACCAGAGGCCGCGGCGATGCCGGTTGGCATCCGGGCGAGAAGATCGTCATCAAACCGAATTGGGTCGGGATGATCTACCGAGAGGGAAACGTCGACGCGGAGCGTTACCGTTTTGTGCGGCGCGAAAACTACATGAACACCGCACCGCAGATGCTCCTGGCCCTGTTGGAACAACTGACCGCCGCCGGGGTACCGCAAGAAGCCATCACGGTTTGCGATACGTTGGCCTATCTGGTCCATGAATACCACGAGCCATTGGCACGAGCCTTTCCCGAGGTGCGATACGAGGACTACGCCGGTCAGTTCGGACGCATCCAGGTCCAGGTTTCCGACGTGCCTCTGTACTGGAGTTGCCGCCCGAACGTCGAAACGCAAGACTTTGTGCCCACGTGTTTTGCCGAGGCTGATTACGTCGTCAACTTCGCGAATCTCAAAGCCCACATGGGGTCGGGCGTGACGCTGTGCGCCAAGAACCACTACGGTTCGCTGGTCCGCTGGCCGGTCCAGCGAGGCTACTACGACATGCATCCTGCCTGTTTCTCAAAACAATCGGGCGTCTACCGAGCGCTGGTCGATTTGATGGGCCACGAGCATCTGGGAGGCAAGACGGTGCTGAATCTGATCGACGGCCTGTTTTCCGGACTGCACCCGAGAGACCCAGTGCCGAAGAGGATGAACATCCCACCCTTCGCAGGGCATTGGCCCTGCAGTCTGATCGCTTCGCAAGATCCAGTGGCCATCGATTCGGTGGGACTGGACTTCCTGCAAGCCGAGTGGACGGATTTTCCCCGTCAGGGTGGCGTGGACGATTACCTCCGCGAAGCCGCTCTGGCTCACGATCCGCCGTCGGGCACGTTCTACGATCCCAATCATGCCGAGCCCAGTCAGCGTCTGGCCAGTCTGGGCGTGCATGAGCATTGGAACAATGTCCAAGACAAGCAATACTCGCGCAACCTCGGTGCCTCGGAAGGCATCGAACTGGTCGCCTTGACCAACGCCTAATTTTGTCAAGGGTCCGGCCTGGCCCCGGATCTGGAAAAGTCACCGGCCTGAAATGCCTCGTAGCAGGCGATGGCTTGCGCGTCGGACAGGTCCCGGCGGATCGCCAGACGGGCATGTGCCGTCTGGGTCTGGCCTGCGTTCAAGTCGCAGCCTAGCAGGGACAGGTACAGCGACCGGTGGCTTTCTTCGCCGTAGGGAGTCGAGACCGCAAAGCAGTCTTCCGGCCGGGCCATGACCAGTACGGCCAAGCCGCTGTCCGGATCGCGCCGCATGACCAGGGGAGCCGCGAAGCGCGGCAGGATCTGCCAGTCGACCGGATGCGGCAGATGCTGCCATCGTCCGTCCTGGATCATACGCACCGCCGCTTCGTCCCGTGGAGACATCTGCCAGACTCCCCGCTGCCGGACCACCTCGAGCAATCCGGGGCGGCCATCGGTCAGCGGATTGCCCTGGACGTACACGAACGAAACAGGAAAGCCCTCCAAGTACGATGCCAGAAAGACTTCCAAGCGCTCGACAGGCCGCCGGGCCGTCACCGTCGTTGCCAGATCCAGCGTCTGCGGATCGGCCCAACGGTAAACCGCCTGCATCGTGAAAGGACAAGCCTCCTCGAAACTCCAGTCGATGACCACGGCGCCGTCGTCCCGCAGCCGCGCCTGGCTCGGCCAACTCCACGCGCCGTCTCCGTAGCGGTTTTGGGCATCCAGCAACCGGTAGTGCGAAAAAACGCCGTAGGCTCGGGCAATCGGCTTGCCCGAGGCCACGTCGACCAGGGGCATGAGTCCCCGGCTTTGGCCGCCTTGCCGCAACACGCCGCGCAGCGCGCCGGTGTCGAAGGAGAGCTGTGGCGGATCGTTCACAAAAGCCAGCCGCGGCGCGGGCACGTCGGCAGCGCCCGTCCCGCCAGCCAGCAAAGCAGCCGATGTGCCCACACTGGCCTGCAAGAACACGCGACGCGAACAAGGAAACGAAAGACGGTTCGAACGGCGGTTCACGATAGAAACTCCTTGGTAGAATCCTCGGATCTCCAGGTCCATGCTCGCACATCGGACGCAAGAGTCTGTCAATTGGCGAGTTGGTATTCCGTGCTGGTGTAACGGGTTGATTGCTCGTCGTACCATGCTTGGATGCGGTCGGGCGTTGGTGCTTGGCGGTACAGCCGCAGATCGCCGATCAGTCCTCGGAACGGCTTGTGGTTCGAGGGCAGAAGAAGATCGCGTCCTGCGGCGTGGATCCCCTCGGTCATGGTCTCGGGGATCGCATGACGGCTGTCCGCTTGGCCGTTCACATACCAGCGGACTTCGCGCTGGCCTCGGTCGACGACGGCGACCAGATGGTTCCAGGCATCGCTGGCCAAAGGGCGGGCCGTGGTAGCGCGGACGCTGCGCCCAGCTCCTCGGCCCTCGCCCAGCACCAACTCGGCTCGCCGGTCCTCCAGCACGTTGATCACCCACCAGTTCTCCGGGAACGCTTCCTTGCCCAGCAAACGGACATCCCCACGATCGACCTGGACCCACAGCGCCAGCGTGAAATCATCGTTTCCGAAGTGCAGGTGCGGCGCATCGGGGATGACGACGCCGCGCGGCGTGCCCTCGGCGATCAGGCAGGCGCCGAAATCGCCTTCAGCCCAGCGGCCGTTCACAACCGCATCGTGGTCCTGCGGCGAACTGTCTCGAGCCAACCCACCGATGCCTTCGTCGAAACGCCAACGGCCGATCAGCCCAGGTTCCTCGTCCCGTTCGACGGGCGGCAACACGATTCGCCAAGTGGACGGTGTCAGCGGCGTGCCCGGACGGCCCGAGGCCGCGGACCACAGGCACAGGACCTGACCGTCCGTCAACGTCAGGTAAAGCTGGCCTGCGGCAGCCGCCATGCCGTCCCAGACTGGCGGAGCTGGCAGCGGCATGTCGGCCACCACCTGGCCCTGACTGGGACAAACGGCCAACAGCAGCGCTTCCGCACGCCCGTCGAGCGCGGCCGGCGAAACGTCGCCATCGCTCACAGGGCCGGCCACCCACAACAGATCTTTGGTCCGCACCATGGCCCAAACCTGGATCGGCAATCGGGTCCACCAGCGGAAGGGGACCGCATGCGCTTCGGCCAACGCCAATTTTCGATACTCGATCGCCGATAGGTTCAGCGGGACCTGGCTCGCTTTTTCCGCGGCGAACAGCGCCCAGTGCCCGCCGCGATCTGCCTGAGGCTGATCGTAGTGGTTCTGGCCGAATCCATAGACGACTTCGTCCCCTTCCACCAGAATCCGGCCCGAAGGAAACAGCATGCGACTAAGCCGCTGATCGTAAAACGCGCCTTGATGCACCGAGGTAAACAACGGGGCGTAGGTCCACAACAAACGCGATGTGCTGTCGAAACTCAAGAAGCCATCGGCGCCATGCAGATGGACGAACCGTTCGGCCAGCGCATTGCCCTTCAGATCGAACGCCTGATGCCGAAGAAAGATCCGCTGCCCATCGCTAGATAGGATATCGTTCAGACAACCGTCGACTCCCTGATCGTCCAACCGTTGCGAACCATCGGGCTGGCGCGACGAAATCCTGGTATCCACGACCACTTCGCCGCTGTGGGGCTTCAAGCCGTACAACCGGATACCGCCATCCAGGTACGACGATCGACCGCTGGTGAAGTAAACCGTGTCGTCGACCACCAGCACGCTGCCGCTGACCGGCCAGGTCGATTCCCACTGGTCTTGCGACACGATCAGCCGCGCGTGATCTGCGGCCTGAAAACGCCAGACCAATTGGCCATCAACGGCTCGCAGCGCATGGACCGAACCATCGCGGCAGCCGCACAGGACCAGGCCCTGATAGACGGTCGGTGGCGAATCCACGCGTGCGTCGAAGGTGTAATCCCACAACGACTGGCCCGTGTCGGCGTCCAGGGCATGCAGCGTGTGCTGATCGACCGAGGCAACATAGACTCGCTGCTGGGCGATCACGGGACTGGTCAATCCGCCACCCGGCGTGGTCTGCCAACCCAGCAGCAGGTCCTTGTCGACCTGGGTCGCGGTCCGTCCCGTACGAGCCATATCGGAACGATAGGTGGGCCAGTCCTCGGATGGTTCGTCCGTCGCGTCCGCCTGCGTTTTGCCGTATGCCGGTCCGATCTGCCGTCGTCGATTCTCTGCCATGGGGGTCCGAGGCGCAGACTTTTGGGATCGCATCGCCAGAAAGCCAGACAACTTGGCACGCACGTAACAAGCGCAATCGTGCGGCGGCACGTACAACAGCCCATTGGCCGGCAACACGCCGAAATAGCAACTGCCTCGAGTCCAATGATGGGCTGCCACGTCGCCGCTGGTCGTGTCCAGGAACTCGATGCCCGCCCGTGCGGCGATCACCGTCTGGTCCACCACTTTCATCTGGTGGCAGCGGTGGTGTTGGAAAGGAAAGCCGTAATTACCGCGGACCGTCTTCCGCGTCTCGCCGGTGTGCGGGTCCCAGGCGATGAAGTCTAAATCGTCGTCCAGAGGGCGCCACAGGTTCATGTTCTTGTCCGGTCCCCAGAGACACCCTTGAAACCCGAACAGATCCACGGGCACGGAATAGTTGGATGCCGCGTAGGGTGCACGCCAGAGTTCCCGTCCATCGTCGGCGGCGACCACATTCAATTGTCGACCGCCGGCGAAGGCGACTACATCGTCATAGATGATCAACGTCGGCGCGAACTGCGGCGCCAACAAGATCGTCGAGGGTTCAGCCCCCGGGCTGTCCGCACCCGCCTGATCGCGAAAGACGATCTTTTGGCCCGTCGGTGGCGATGTCCAGCGTGGTACACCTGTCTTCACATCCAGGCTCTGGATGACGCGTCCGTCGTGAAAGACCACCTGTCGTCCATCCGCTGCCAGGGTCATGGGCAGGATCATCGCTGCGTCGTAGGACCACAGCTCGTGTCCGGTTTCGGGATCGACGGCCACCAGGCGTTTGTTCCGCGCCGCGCCGCGACGGATCTCCGCTTCGCTGCTGGGTTGGACCATCGCGACCAGAACGCCCGCAGACAACAGGAACTCCTCGGCCGGCTCGGTCGCCTGGTACGTCCGGATTTCCCGACCGGTCACCGCATCCACGGCGGTGACGGGTGCCGATTCGCCCAGCGTGACGTACACCCGGTCCTGGCTGGCCACCAGACGCCGATGCATCTGGACCGGTCCCACTTTCTTGCCACCTCGAGCCCCGCCCCAACTTTCCAGCTCGTGGCGCCACAGCAAGCTGCCGTTGAAGGCGTCTCGAGCGATCAGGGACCAGGTACGTCGATTCGACGCAAAATGCGAATCGTCCAGGATATAGAAGATGCGGCCTCCCGTCGAAACCAGGCCGCTGGTCTTGACGCTGCGATTCCAACGCGGCCCAGCTTCCCATTGCAGCGACTGCGGAGGCCCTGCCTGCTGGTCCCGGCTGACCGCGTTGCCCGTGGCGTCGTAACGCGAGTGGGTCCAGTGGTCGACATCCGACGGCCAGTCCTTGCGATGCCAGACAAGCCCCTGATCGCGGACCGTGCATGCCGAACCACCCGGAACCAGGACGCGATGGATTTCGTCCTCCGTCCATTCGAATGGATCTTTGGGCGTCAGCACCAGCAGGTTCACGGTGCTGTCCGCGTAGGGCAGTTGTAGATCGTCCTGCCAGGCGATCGCGGAGACACGACCGTAGAGTTGGGCTTCGCGGATCGCAGAGCGCACCGTCGTCAAATGCTGCGGATCTTGAACCAGTCCCTGGGCCAACGTGGAAGGCGTGTTGCTCAACGCGATCAGCAGCGTCGGATCGACATGTCCGGCCACAACGAGCAGCCCGCCTTGAAAGCCGCTTTCTGCCAGGATGGTTTTCGCCGCAGGATGGCCAGCCAGCCGATCGGCCGATGCCGGCGTCTCGATCTGCTGGTTGCCATCCTGTGCGACGATCGCCCCGGAGTGCATGCTGGCGGCAACCAATGTCCACAGCAACCCAATCTTTGAAATCTTCATCGGACGCGCCCTCTGGAGAGAAAGCCTGGTCACGGACCTGGCTTGCAAGCCCGCTAAATCATCGCGTTGTTAGGCAACTTTGCGGGAGACCTTCGGTCGGCGGTTTCGACGGGGTCGGAGACCTTCGCCGAACGCGGCGGGGTCGGGAGTCGTTTTCGGAGAGAGCGTTTTCCACATGGTTCGTTGTTGCCCGAAAATGACTCCCGACCCCGTTCGCGCTGGGTACCACCAAACGAAATCTGACAGTTATTTCTTTGCCGGTCCTTACACCATAGCCCGGGTATTGGCAATTCGAGCATGCGGGTGGTGGGGACCCGTCGGGTCGACGCCCTGTTCTTTCGCGCGGTCGACGGACGCGTCAGCCCCGTCCGGCAACCGATCGCCTCGCCAGCGGCATAACAGCGCCAGGAAGGCCGGAACCAGGATGGGCCTGACCACAAATGTATCCAGCATGACCCCCAGTGTCAAAGCGAACCCCAATTGAACGATCGCGGGCAGCGCCGTACCGTCGCCGAACAACTGCTGAGCGCCGGGAATCCAGGTCGGGACGAAGCGGCCCCAATTGCCGCTGGTCATCGCGCTGAATGTTCCGGCCATGATCACGCCACAGCTTGTGATGATCCCACCGGTCCGCACCACGGCGTATTGCAATCCGGCCAGCGGTCCACGCCGCCTTTGTTCTTCGAACACCCGTGTGGCCAAGTACACGTTATAGTCCTGGCCGATCGCCACCAGGATCACGAACAAGAACAGGGGGACTTTCCAGTCCAGCCCAAGATACTCCGGGCCCTCGAGCCACCCGAAAAACAGCTCGGTGGTGCCCAACGTCACGAAATAGCTGAACAAAACCGTCAGGATCATGTACGAGCAAATCAGCGGCCGTCTGAGGATCGCGATCAACACCGCCAGCACCGCCAGGATCACCAGGATCTGGATGCGAGTGTTGTCCGACTGGGTTACCAACTTCAGATCACGAATGCCCGCAATGGTACCCGCGAACGCGAACGTTGCGTTGTTCCAGGGGGAATCGGGCTGATCCTGGTACGTTGCCAGATGGGCTTCCAGCCGCTCTAACGCTTCGCTGGCTTCCACAGAAAAAGGATCATGCTCCAATAACACGTCCAGCCGTGTGACTCGCCCGGCCAGTTCGCCGGTCGTGGAGACGAACAATTCCTGAGTCCGCGGATGAGCGCTGGTCACCAGCATGAGCCACGATTTCATGTTGGTCAGACCGAGCCGCCGACCCGGAGGAAAATCGCCCAGCGGGTCGGTGATACTGCGAACGGCCACCACATCGTCCAGGTACAGATCGGTCGTCAATTCCCGGATCTGCTCGCGACCCTCACGAGTATCGAAGCGGCCATCCGGATCAAAGGCGATCACCTGGACCGGCCCGCTTTCGCCGACATGAAAATGTTCGGCCATCCGTTCCGCCCCGACGCGGCTGGGCCGATCCGGGGGCAACTGCCGCAGGAAATCGTAAGTGATCTCGCCGCTGCTGCCGTATTGTCGAGCCAGCGTTTGAGCGAACGGCCATGGTTCAAGGAAGTCGTACGTCATGTTCCTGCCGTGGATTGCGCCGTGGTACGCCAGTGGCAGCAGGATCAGGACGCTGGTTGTCAGGATCAACCCCGGATATCGCACGATGCCTCGAGCCACCCATTCCCATACCCAATGACCGGGAGCTTCCACGGGTTGCTGGTCTTCGTTGGCGTCGCCAGCCGAAGACGCCGGGTTGCGGCGGACGCCGAACGGCCAAAAGACCACCGGCCCCAAACCGCGCAGCAATGCCGGAGCCAATGTGACGCAAGCGATCAGCGTGACCGCCAGACACAAAGCGATCGCCGGACCACTATTGCTGAACTTGCCGAAGTCCGCAAACAGCATCGTGCCCAAGCCCAGGATGGTGGTCAACGCACTGGCGGCCAGCGCGTCCCCGACGTTCGCCAACGCCTGCTCGATGGCCGCCGGCGATGTCAAACCGCGTTGCAGTTCTTCCTTGTATCGTGCGACCAGAAACAGAAAATAGTCCGTTCCCGCGCCGAACAGGATCACCACGATGAAGATCCGCGTGGTAGTAAAGACCTGGAAATTCCACCATTCCAATCCGGGGATCCGGCCGACCTGGGTCAATAGAGCGACGATGGCCGTCGCCGCGGCCAACGCGACCGTGATCGTCAGCAGGGGCATGGCGATCAACAAGGGGGACCGATACACGACGCCCAGGATCAGCACGACCAGCACCACGGTGAACAGTTCCGTGTTCTTGATGCTGTCTTTGGCGGCACGCAACAGATCACCACCTACGGCAGCCGAACCCGAAAACCCGATCTGAAGCGAATCGTCATGCACCGTGGCTTGCACCTCGTTCAGAATGTCTTCTTCCAGGTAGTCCAGGATCCGGATGTTGTCGGTCGCCATGAACTCGTTCGACAATTGAAGCATGACCAGACGGGCCGTTCGCGTTCGCAACTTTCTGCCAAACACATCATCCAGCCATGTCCAAACATCCAGCAAGGGTAATGTGGCTGCTTCGCGAGGCAGTAACTCCGTCTGGTCTTCCAAGGACGCATCCAAAGCCAACGCCTGCTTGCGATCCCGCTGGGTGTCCTCGTCGCCCAAGTACTTTCGCACCAGGTATCGGTTATGGTAGATCTTCGCCAAGCGAGACGTCTTTGCATCGAGCGGCGCGACCTGTTCCTCCGCTTCTTTTTCTTGCTCCGCAGCACGCTGGACTTCGTACTCGGCCATGTTTTCATCCAGACGAATCGCTTCGTCCAACGCAAGCAGCGCTTTCTGAAAATCCGCTTCGGCAAGCGACCGTTTCTGCTCGGCCTGCGGCTCGTCCCCCTCACGCTGCAACCGCTGGGCTTCTTTCGTCAGCGCCCGCCCGCGCTCGAACGCCGCGACGGCATGCAGATTCTTGAGACGCCGGGCCAAATCGTGGGCCACGTGCAGATCCTCGCGATCCAGCGGCTGGGCCTCGCGGACCACATAGAACGCGATCTGACTCTTCGGCCGATTCTCCGAAAACCCCTCGCTCAGCAACTGATCGCCTACCACGCTAGGCATTTCAGCAGGCAGGTAGGCAAAGTCGCCATCTTGAGTGATATCATCCCACGCCGGCGACCAGAATCGCAGAACGGCAACGACGGCCACCCACGCGACGATCACCCACATCCAGCGACGTGATATGAACTTTCCCAATCTTAAAAACATGCGCAAAATGCCTGACAAGGGTTTTTGGGCAAAGCAGCAGTATGCGGCGATTCGCTCAAAAAGAAAAGGCTAATCTTCCTGCAGGAGACCACGATAGGCCTGAGGCAGGGTCTCATAGATATCAAAAAGACGGGTTAATTCCGTAATTCTCAGGACCTCACGCACCGCATACTGCAAATTGCATAATCGCAATTGCAGATTGCGAGCCACCGCGTGATCGCGGATCCTCAACAGGATGCTGAGCGCTTCGGACGAAGCTTTTTCCACCTTTTCCAAGTCCAAAATCAAGGCTGGAGGTTGCTTGGCTGCAAGCAGTTTGACCAGTTTATCATGGACCTGATGGATCTTCACGCGATCCCACAACGCCTCACGTTCGGGGGTCGCAATCACGATGCCATGAAACATGCGAGCGACAATAAGCTGTTCGGTTTCGGGATTTTGGGAATCCGAGGCCTGTTGCTGATCTGCCATCACCGTTTCCTTTCGCAGAATGCCCTGCTGCGCGTTTGACGCCCCCTTCGATGGGGTCGCATCGAAGACGGCCTACGACATTCGATTATACCCATTCAAGGCAGCCACCCGATAGGCCTCGGCCATCGTCGGATAATTGAACGTGGTATTGATGAAGTACAGCAGCGAATTGATTTCCCCCGGCTGGTTCATGATGGCCTGGCCGATATGGATGATCTCTGAAGCGTTGGCGCCGAAGCAGTGAATGCCCAGAATGGCCAGGGTTTCGCGGTGGAACAGCAGTTTGAGCATCCCCACGGTCTGGCCCGAGATCTGCCCCCGCGCCAAGCTCTTGAATTGGGCGTGTCCGACTTCGTAAGGAACGCTTTCGGCGGTCAACTCACGTTCGGTCTTCCCCACCGAGCTGATTTCGGGGCTGGTGTAGATGCCGGTGGGGATATCGTGGCCCATCCGATCGCATCGCCCCTGGACCAGATGGATCGCCGCAGCTCGGCCTTGCATGTAGGCGGCGCTGGCCAGTGAGGGAAAGCCGATCACATCGCCGACGGCATAGATGTTGGGCACCGAAGTCTGAAAGCTTTCGTTGACAATCAGATTGCCTCGACTATCGGGTTCGATCCCCAATCGCTCGACATCCAGCGTATCGGAATTCCCGGTGCGGCCGTTGGCCCACAGCAGGATATCGGTCTTCAATTGTTTGCCGGACTCCAGATGCAGCACCACGCCGTCATCGCGGCCCTCGACATGCGAATAGGTCTCCTGGTGTCGGATCAGCACGCCGCAGTCGCGGAGGTGGTAGCTGAGCGCGTCGATGATTTCGTCATCCAGAAACTCCAGCAGTTTCATCCGCGTATTGACCAGGTTGACCTTCCAGCCCAGATTGCGGAACATCGAAGCCCACTCGCATCCGATCACCCCGGCCCCGTAGACGGTGATGGATTGCGGCGACTGCTCGAGCGCCATGATCGTATCACTATCGAAGATGCGAGGATGGGTGAAGTCGACATCGGGCGGCCGGTAGGCTCGGGCGCCGCAAGCGATAATAAACGTTTCCGCAGTGATCCGCTGCTTGGCTCCGTTGGGCGCTTCGACTTCGATCGTATGGGCATCCACGAACCGGGCTTGACCACCGATCAACGTCACGCGATTGCGCTCGTAAAAGCCGCTCCGCATATTCACCTGCTGGCGGATAATCGATTCGGCGCCTCGCCGCAGTTCCGGAAACGACATCGTACGGCCGGCGGCCACGTGCTGGTACATGCGGTTGCGGTTCAGTTCCGTCATCTGCGCGATGGTGAATCGCAGGGCTTTGGTGGGAATCGTCCCCAGATGCGTGCAGTTGCCACCGACTTCCATGTAGCGTTCGACGACGGCCACCTTGCGGTTCAGCTTGGTCGCCTGCATGGCCGCACCTTCGCCGCCCGGTCCCGTCCCGATCACCACCACATCGTAATCCGTGTTGCTCATCCGCTACGTTTCTCTTCGCCAAGGCTGATAAAAAGGCAAGTAAGCGATGGGTCCGAAAACGACCCCCACCCCCCAACGCGGCCTACGGCCGCAACCCGAGTAGAACGGAATGAATTCCGTTCTACAAGATGCACGCATCTTACAGCCGATCCCCCTAACCTCGGAAATAAAGGTAGGCTGCCAGGATGGCGACAAGGATGGCCGCCGAGGCCAGCACGTCGATCGAAGTCCAGCTTGCTCGCGTTTCGCGGCGGTCTTCCGCAGTGCGTGTACCGTAGGTCAACCCACTGATCTTTTGATAATCCGGCTGCTGGGTCAGGTAGCTGACCACGATCATCGCGGCGGCCGAAACCAGCAGGATCAGGATGCTGTAGTACTGGAAGAACGTATTGTTGACGATCCACAGAAACGAGTTAGGCGTGTACGCAAAGTCGTCGATCAGTTTAGGGGGGGTATCCACCGCCAGGCGGAACAATCCCATCAGTGCCCCGACGATCAAGGCCGCCAGACACCCGGGGCCGTTCAGCCGTTTCCAGAAGATCCCCAGGAAGAAGACGACAAAGATGGGCGGTGCCAAATAAGCCTGCACGCCTTGCAGATAGTCGTACAACCCCCGTCCACCCTGGATCACCGGGATCCAGGCCAATCCGATCAGCACCATGACGGTCGTCGCCAATCGGCCGATCCACACCAGCCGGTGTTGCGACACGTTGGGATGCAGCTTGCTGTAGAAGTCCATCGTGAACAACGTCGCCGATGCATTGAATGTGCTCGATAGCGAACTCATCAAAGCCGCCAACATGCCGGCGACCACCAGGCCGCGAATGCCCACCGGCAGGATGGCAGCCACCAATAAAGGAAAGGCCTTTTGAGCTTCGTCGCGGATCACTTGCCCGTCCGCATCGATCAACGCCTCTTGCAATCCCTCAATCCGACCGCTCTCGGCTAGGGCAAAGGCGATGATGCCCGGGATGATAAACAGGAACACCGGCAACAGCTTCAGCAAACCGGCGAAGATCGCACTGCGCCGAGCCTGCGTCTGATCGGGCGTCGCGAGAACTCGCTGGACGATATATTGGTCCGTGCACCAGTACCAAAGACCGATCACCGGTGCACAGAACAGCATGCTCAACCATGGGTAGTTGTCATTGAAGTACCATGCCATCCGGTCCGACTCTT
>SKVE01000960.1 GCA_007129635.1 Planctomycetaceae bacterium | reverse complement strand
GACTCAACGCGCCGGATGGATGGGCGGGTTTTGGGCCAAACGACTCGAACAACTCGCTGAAACGTTGGCGAACGTGGACCTTCGTATTTCGCCTACTTCCGTAGTTCCCAGCCTTGGAATTCAGCAGGAGTTCCGCGGGTGGTCAGGCCGAGGTGGCCGGGGCGCGCGTTGTTGGCTTCGGAAACGTAGATGTCGGGCGAGGCGACCAGCACGGTGGTTCCGTCGGCGGCCAGCACGCGAAACGCCACGCGGTCGCTGGTCACGATGCCTGCCAAAACGTACGCCTGGCCGGGTTCGATGGGGCTCTGCGTATCTTCCCACAGTGTGCTGCCTTGAAGCGTCTCCAGACGCGTCTGGCCGGCTGATACCAGTCCGACGAATCCTTCCTTTCGATCGCGATCGGCTTGAAAGACAAGGCCTGCGGTGGTTCGATCGTCCAGCCGCAATCGGCAGCGCCACGTGCCTTGGCTGCCTTGGATGCCCGGCTGCAGGGCCATGGCGTTGGGCGAGTCGCTTTCCTGGCGCAGACGCGTGCGGTCGGCGTCGGCCCATCGCCACTGGCCGTCCAACGCCTGCCAGCCGTTCCCGAGATCGACCAGGTCCTTGGCTGCCGGTGGCTTGACGGTCGGATCGGTGAGCGTCGTTTCGGAGAATCCCCAGAACTCGGCGCGGCCGCTCCAAACGTGAAAGCCCAAGCAGCCTTCCCTGGCGGCGTGCTGGTCACCGACGTCGATCCATGACGAATCGGCGATCGCCGTGGTCCCATCGGCTTGGAACAGTTGGACGCGAGCCTGGCCGGGCCGCGTTTCGCCACGGAGCACGTATTCGGTGTCGTAGTGCCAACGGTCATTACCGCTGGACCAACGAGCCCGCACCTCGGGCTGGTACTGGTACAGCATCAGCGATCCGGCGCCGTACTTGCCGCCCAACCAAGCGAGAAACCCCTGCGTTCGCTCGGGATTGGTCTGGAATAGGATCCCGGCGCCTTGGGTACCCGGATCGACTCGCAGCCGGCACTCCCATCGCCGGTGGCTGCCGCGGATTTCGCGGTGAAAGGCCCAGGTCCGTTCGACGTCCGCGTGTTGCCGGAGCCGCTCGTGACGGCTGGTCGTCCACATCCAGTTCCCCGGTCCGACGACCAGCCAGGGCGAGTCGTCATCGGCGACCAGGCGGCGTTGGTTGGGCGGATCGTCCACGATCGGACTGAGCGGCCGATCGGCACGTTGCGGCGCGAAGAACCTGGCGGACCCGTCGCGGGCGAACAGTCCGAGTTCCCAGGCTGCGGGGTCGAGTGTCTCCAGCGGAATCCACGGGCTTTGAGATACGAGCGTCTTCCGATCGCCCTCGAACATCTGGACTCGAGCTTGCTCGTCCTCGAAGACCAGCTCCACAACGTAAAAATGATACGGCTGCCAAGGAGCGTACTTATCGTGCCAAACGACAGCCCCATCAGCCCCGGTGACCAGGAACCCGCCGACCGGCGAATACTGGCCGATCAGGGCGCGCAGTCCCCGAGCCTGGTCGCGGCCGTCGCGGACCCACAAGCCGGCTTCTTCCGTCCCCTGCGCCAGCTTCACGTACGCTCGCCAAACATTGCCCTCGTCATGCCAGCGGCGAAACACGGCCGCCTGGCCCTCGGTCTGGCGCTGGTGGAAGATCGGCGCGATCTCACGAGCAAGTCGCCAGTCGCCGCTGGCGACCGTCCAATCACTGCCGAGTTCCTCGGCGGTTGTGTGACTCCACAAACCCCAGCACAAGACCACCGCGATCGAGACTGCACGGACAATCATCGGTCCTCTCCTTTTTCATGCGGATGCCGGATCAAAGCAGGGCACCTTCAACTGCTCGCCACCTCGCCGCGCGGATTCGTTCGCGACGATCCCCGGTACGGTCATGGCCAGCGATTCGTAGATATCGATGGCGGGCTGGCGATCCTGGACCAAGGCGGCGATGAACTCGTGAGTCAAAAACGGGTGCGATCCGCCGTGTCCGCCACCCACTCGCATCGGCTCGGGTAACAGGGGCGTATAATCCGGCTCGCTGCGGATTTCCGGATGGCCCTGACGCTGCAAGACAAAAGGCTGGCCCGAACGACTGCTCATGTACAACGAGGCGAACTGGCCCAGCCATTGAGCCCGCTCGCCCGCCGCGTGCAGGTGCCAGCAGACGTTGCAGCGAGAGATGTTGCCCCGATCCGTCTTGAATAGCCCCACCATGTTATTGAACGGGTTGTCGTACGCGTTGTCCCGGTAAGCCTCGTGATCGGGCCCCCATCCCAAAGCGGACACGTGCGTGTACCGTTCGCGAGTCACCCCTACGTGGAAGCCCGACGAATGCGTTACGTACAGCATGGGCGGAAAGGCGTACCGCCACGTACGTTCGCCCTCGTACCACCACAGCGAACTCGTCCCGATCTCTTTCGACGCGTGGTGATAGTACTCGACTTCGCTGTACAAAAAATCGCCGAAAACACCGTCCGCCCACAACTCCCGCGCGAAAATCGTGGGCGTGCGGTAGTAGCTGGTCTCGGCCATCATGTACTTCAAGCCCGTCTGCTCCGCCGTCTCCTTCAGCAAAGCCGCCTCGTCCAGCGTCAAACAGGCGGGCACCGCCACCATCGCGTGCTTGTCATGCTTCAAACACTCGATGGTATGCCGCGCGTGGTCCGGCGCGCCCGTGAACACCGCCACCGCGTCGATCTGCGGATCGAGCACCAGTTGCTCGAGCGACTCGTACGCTCTTTCGCACTGATAGACCCGCTGCAGATGGGCTCGACGATCGGTCCGCAGATCGCTGACGGCCTGGACGATGCAGTTCGGATCCAGGTGCCACTGAAACGAAGCCCCAAAGCCGCCTCCCACCACGCCGATCCGGATCTTCCGATCCGAACCCAAGTCGGCTCGCGCGGGAACCGCTGACCCGAGCAAACCGGCCAGCGATGCCGAGCTGGCGGTTTCCAAAAACCCGCGGCGAGAAACCGCTGTCTGCTTGCCGTCCATTAGAAGCCTTCTCCTTCTTGTCAGGATAGTGAATCCGATCGCCTGGCGATCGCCAGGTCCTTCGCCATTCGAGCTCGTCCAGCCAAGGGGAATCGCGATCGGTTTACTCGTGTCGAGAGATCAGCACGGCCCATTGGCCTCTACCGGGGGCGCGCACTTCGATCCATCCACCTCCGTCGACCGTTTCGCCGGGGCTCCAAACGCTACGATGGACGTCCAACCAGCGGACGTGCAACGTACCCTCGGCTTGCGAGAAATCCAGTTTCACCGATCCGCCGTCGGGAAAATAGATGGCGTACTGCCGGCCAGGATCGGCCGCACAGTAGGCCTCGTCTTC
>SKVE01000622.1 GCA_007129635.1 Planctomycetaceae bacterium | reverse complement strand
TGGTGAGAGAAGTTCGCATGCCTGAGTTTGCAAGACCGTTCGGCTGTCCCATGGCAGGTGCGTCACCCGCCTCTGACAGCGGTTGCCGCGTGTCAACGCACGGCTGGACTGGATTCACCGTCCTGCTGGTCGTTTGCGGGCTCCTCACGCTACCGACACTGGTCGGTTGCTCGCCGGCGCCGTCTCCCACCGTCACGCCCCCCGCGCCGCCAGACGACGATCGCGATGGGACCGAGCTGCTTGATACCGCCGATCCGTCGCTCGAATCGCCGCAGGATCAGCAGGCTCGCGACGCGGCTGCGGCGTTGGCGCCCGTGCTGAAAAAGATCCAGGAGTGGGGCGGTCGCGTCCAGGTGGACCAGGCGGGACGGTTGATCGAGATCGATCTGCTGCCAGCCAGTCTGTCGGATGACGAAGTCCAACAGTTGGTCGCGGTGCCGATGCCGGATCTGCGAGTGTTGCGGCTGCGAGGCCTGGGGATCACCGACGAAGCGATGCCAGCAGTAGCCCGGCTCAGCACGCTGACCACGCTGGATCTGGATAACGTCGCGGTGACCGATGATGGCCTCCAACATTTAACGGCACTGGATCAAATTCAGTCGTTGCGTCTGCACCGCGTCACCCGGTTGACCGATGACGCCATCGAACACTTCCAGCACTTTCCCCAATTGGAAACACTCCGGTTGACCGACAACGACAACATCAGCGATTTCGGCCTGGAATCGTTGGTCCAGTTGGATCAATTGCGGACGCTGGATCTGGATGGCTGCAACTCGATCGGCGACGATGGGCTCAGGATGCTGGCCGAAATGACGAATCTGGATACCCTGTATCTCCGCAGCCGAGCATCCAGCGAAACGGGCCTGGAGTACCTGGCGACCATGTCACAGCTTCGCAGCCTGGCCGTCAAGGATTCCATGGCCATCTGCGACTTTGGTTTGGAATTCATTAGCGAAATGACCGGGCTGGAGGAGCTGTCGTTAGCCCAGGCCTACCAAGTGACCGATCACGGTCTGCAGCATCTGGAGGATCTTACCAATCTGCGGCGGTTGGACTTGAGACGTCTGGCCTTGAACGGCAGCGGGTTGGTGCACCTGAAGGACATGAAGGAACTGGAATTCCTCGATCTGGGCGCGGCACCGCTCAGCGACGAGAGCCTCGAGCACCTGAAGGCCTTGCCCCAGCTTACCACGTTGAACGTGATGGCCACCCCGCTGACCGACGAAGGCATGCGGCGGTTGGGCGAGCTGTCGGGACTGCGGACGTTGATCTTGCGGGACGTCGAGATCACCGATGCGGGTGTCGAGCATCTGACCGCCATCAGTAACCTGGGCCGTCTGGAGCTGCGCGGTGTGCCGATCACCGACGCGGCAGTGCCTCATCTGGGAAAATTCAGCGAACTGCGCCAATTGGACATCGCTCAGACCCAGATCACCGAAGAAGGGCTGGCCAAGCTAAAGGAAATGCTGCCCAACACGCGGATCGCTTACTAAATACCTGGCCAGGTGCTTAAAAAAGCCCCACGACGTGATCCGAGCAGGAATGGAATTTACGATCCGTAATCTTTTCCGGAACGAGCGGCCAGGATGATCAGCATCAAGGCAGCGGTCATCAGCACCATGCTGATCAGATAGGGCAGCATCAGCGCGCCCCTCAGCAGCGGGATCCCCAGACCGGCGCCCAGGATTCGAGCTAGCGCGTTGACACTCTGGCCAACTCCCAAGATGGCGCCCTGCTTCTCCGGGTCGCTACGTCGGGACAGCAGCGAGTTCAGAGTCGGTTGCATCAATCCGGCGCCGCTGGTGATGATGCCCAACGCCACCATCAGCAGCGATGCAGAACCTTGCTGGATCGCCGTCAGGGCTATCGCGAAACCGGCGATTTGCAATACGGCGCCCGAACCTGCCAGCTTACCCTCGGAGATGCGTCCCGCCAGGCGGCGGACCAACAGGCCTTGAGCCAGCGTCATCGTGAATCCGATGTAGGCGTAGGTCAAACAGACCTGGCCCCAGGTGAACTGGAACGGGCTGGCCTGCGTCTCGGCACTGCCCTTGATCAGCATGGACAGCGTGGTCTCGAAATTCGCAAAGGAAAAGATGCAGACGAAGATCGCTGTCAGCAGCATGCCCACCGAGGCAACGGACAAGGCCTGCTGAAACTCTTGCCAGCGGAGTCCCGTCGGCGCCGCCGATCGACTGTCGGGCTTCAAGGATTCCGGCAATTTCCAGATCGCCAGGATCAGGGCTATCGCTGACAGGCCCGCCGCCGCATATCCAGGCCAGGGCCCCGGCTCGCCTTCCCCGCCCGGAACCGCCAGGAATCCGAACAGCGGCCCAAAGGTAAACCCCATCCCGAACGCCATCCCGATCAACGCCATCCCTTTGGAGCGTTTTTCCAGCGAAGTCGAATCGGCGATGTAAGCCTGGGCCGTCGGGATCGTCGCCCCGGCGATCCCGGCTCCGATCCGTGAGACGAACAGTAGTTCCATGCTCCGCATGACCGTCGCGATGCCGAACAACAGGTAAAAGAACACCGAAGCAGCCAGTCCGATAATCAAGACCGGCCGACGCCCGATCCGATCCGACAACCTGCCCCACAACGGAGCGAACAGGAACTGCATGATCGAAAAACTCGCCATCAGCAGACCCAACCGCCATCCGCTGGGATCGACGGTGAACACGTCGGCATAGATCGGCAGCAACGGCAGCACCATGCCGAAACCCAGCAGGTCGATGAACACCGTCAGAAAAATAACCAGCAGCGAGCCTCGGCGGAGTTCGTCACGCATGCAGAAACGTCCTGAAAAAAACTGGGAATCTTTATGGGTTCCCCATTCTACGCCCTCGCACTTGGTCTGCAAGACGTATAAGCCAGCGGTGAAGATGGGGACTCCGAAGAACAACGCCCCGGCCGCGTTCGTTGCCGCCAGACCGGTGGGAGTCTAGAAGCCACATCTTCCAACGATTAGAATGCACGGAGTTCGGACCAAAAGAGAAGTCGTTCACGGTGTATTTGACAAGGGGGCAATCGCGATGAACCTGTCGGTTGAGGAAGGCAAACTGTTCTACGACCTTTATGCAGCTCTGCTGGCTTTCGTGAACCGAAAACTAGCGGTCTCGCCGGAACAATTCACGAATTCTGAGGAATACACATCCATGGCACCTGAGGTCAGGGTCGCCATACGGGATGCTCTTTTCGCCCAGCGAGAGCTGATTGATGAGTTTGTGCGAAACAACCCGGCAAATCTGAAGGCCGAAGACTTGGAAATCGTCCGTTCCTGGAAACACGCCCAGGCGGGCAGTTTCTTCATCTTCCGATATTTAAAGAATTACACAATCTT
>SKVE01000770.1 GCA_007129635.1 Planctomycetaceae bacterium | reverse complement strand
CCAACTCAGGTTGCACCATGCCACGCGACAGACGGCAACGCAGACATGATGAACATGGACCTTTATCTGGGCAGGGGGCCTTTCAGGCTGTACGCATCCAGGGACCTGCCGTACGACCAGTCTTTTTGGCTGATTCAAGGTGATAGACCGAACGACCTTACTGTCCTGGCGGAGGATGAAACGGATAACGTTGGCAACTCCACGAGACACGTCATTTTAGCTTTCGGAGAAGGACACTCTGTTGCTGTGACTATCTCCTGCACAACCTCTCCCCATGGCGCGCAAAAGTATGATCTGATGTTGAGTCGAGATAGTCCGCGATACCTTGAATTGCTCACCGATTGGGGGGCAGATGGCTCCTTTGATGTGCGTCTCGTGCGAGATTTGGAGCAAGCCATAGGCCGCAGTTACGTATTCTACGAGGGTAACTGGGTTGAGGAGGAGGAGTTCGTCAGTAAATATCAGCGAGTACTGGTCACGGGCGAGGAGGTGGTTTTCGACCAACAGGCCGGACGGTGGATAACCGCCGAAAATGCGGCACAGCCGCAGTAGCACCGGCCGTTTGCTGTCGGTAGAGCCACAGATGGGGCAGCTTTTGAGTTGAAGCTTGATGTGGCTTCGATTGGAGGCTTCGTCTCGCTGGCTTTTTCTGCGCGTTCGTCTCCTGGCTGCCCGCCTGTTGCGCTGCATGAGTCGAACGGCCGAGCGAAGAAAAACCACATACCAAGTAGAAAGGAATCGAGCACGGCTCGATCGATCCACCATGCACGAGGTCAAGCACTCGATCCGCGAGGCGCGTATTCCGGCCGGGGTCGCAGCGGCTTGGAAGCCGGAAGGGCGGCCAGCGGCCGTGCTGCTGCGGTGGTTCGCGACCCACGGGTGCAATTTCCGTTGCCCCTATTGCCACCAGAACCACGCCCGCCGCCAGTCGATCGACGGCCACTGGGCGCACTGCTTCGACAACTGGCCCGTGGACAGGTGGCTGCGGGCGTTCCAAAGGAATTTTCAGGCCCGGCGGTTGTCGTTGGTGATCACCGGCGGCGAGCCGCTGGTGGACCACGCGCCGATGGCGGAACTCGTCCACGGGCTGACCGCCATGCCGACCGTCGAGTGCATTCGGATCGATACGAATGCCTCCCCGGCGATGGAGAAGTTCCAAGCCTTCGATCCGCGGAAGATCACGCTCATGTGCATCTTCCACCCGAGCCAAACTACCGAGGGGGCTTCGCTGGGGTCTGGCCTTGTGTTTGCTGTTCGGGCCGAGTGATGTTTCGATTTCTTGCACGGTCTTTCGCCAGCCAGTCGATTGGTGGTGACGGCGCTCCGCTCGGCGAACTAGGCTGGAGACACTATCGGTTCCGGTCAGCCCAAAAGTTGGACCAAGTTGGCTGAGCGTTGCGCCCGTCCAGCGTCGGCATAACCATGCGGCCATATCCCGCCCGGGCGCCGAACTGCGAAACTCGGCGTATCGAGATGCATCCACGCTGTGCCGGGAATTTGCATAGCCGGACAGCCAATGCTGCATGCCGCTTGCCAGATTTGGCTCGGGAGTCTGGATCAAGGCGTGGATACGGTTTGGCATCCAGCAGTAGGCGAGAAGAATCCACCCGCTTCGTAGTACTTCGTCCTCCAGACGCCCGCGAACTGAATTCGTGCGGGACTGGGCATGGCGTCTCCAGTTTGTGTGCGTTAATTCTGCCCCCCAAAGTGTGTTTACAATCCTTGAAGACCGAACCCAAGGCCTGATTCGAATGGCACTCTAGCGCACCGCCGAAGATAAGCCGATGCTGCCCGATGGAAGCGGGGCGCCAGAACTTCCCGACGCGGGAGCTAAACCGGCGCTGACTTTGGCCGGGGTCGGTGGTATTATTCTGAATAGGAGGTTGCCATGAACCAGCAGAACGCATTTGCCGATGCGCTTGACGCCGCCGAACAACTCGATGCGGACGCTCAAGCGGAATTAGTTGCTCTCTTGAGCCGCCGACTTGCCGAGCGCGGGCGGGAGCGTGTGGCCGCCACAGTGGCCCAGGCCCGCCGGGAGTTCGCCGCTGGACAGTGCCAAGCCATGAGCGCGGCGGAGTTGGTGCGCGAGGCGCAGTCGTGAGGCGCATGCTGTTACACTCGCCAGCGTTCGGGCGCGATCTGCGGAGGTGGCTGAAGGCACACCCCGACACGGCCGCGTCCATCGAGGCGACCCTCGAGCAGCTATCGGCTGACGCAGCACACCCGTCGCTACGAACACACACGTTGCGCGGTCGCTTGGCGGATTGTTGGGCTTGCAGTGCAGGTTACGATGTGCGGATTGTCTTCGAATACACGCCCCACAAGGGCCAAGAGGCGATCCTCCTGCTGGCACTGGGTACCCATGATGAGGTATATTGAACCCACCGGCCGAACCACGTGATCAACCCGAGCGGGAACGGCGGGCGGGTCTTGCGTGAAGTCAACGTTGCTCGGCGCCATTCCCGCCGGGTCATCCCGGTCGTTATTCTTGTCAGTCACGGATGGAAGAAATAGGGGACAGGTCCATTTCGAACGTCGGGAGGGTACATCATGGCCGAGAAACGAGTGCGTGCGAAACGGGCCCGTTCTCTCTTTTGCGTCCGAATTCGACGCACCCGCGGGCGGGGGGCCGGGCTTCCGACGGTGAAAAGTCCTAAGGAACAAAGGAATCGAACACGGCTCGATTGATTCACCATGCATGAGGTCAAGCACTCGATCCGCGAGGCGCGTATTTCGGCCGGGGTCGCGGAGGCTTGGAAGCCGGAAGGTCGGCCTGCGGCCGTGCTGCTGCGGTGGTTCGCGACCCACGGGTGCAATCTCCGTTGCCCCTATTGCCGCCAGAACCACGCCCGCCGCCAGCCGATCGACGGCCACCGGCTGCACTGCTTCGACAACTGGCCCGTGGACAGGTGGCTGCGGGCCTTCCAAAGGCATTTTCAGGCCCGGCGGTTGTCGTTGGTGATCACCGGCGGCGAGCCGCTGGTGGACCACGCCCCGATGGCGGAACTCGTCAACGGGCTGACCGCCATGCCGACCGTCGAGTGGGCTACGCTGGGGTTAGGCATTGGGTTCGGTGTTCGGCGGGTGGATTGTTCTCGCCTACTCGTTGTTCAGCAGAAGGATTGAAGCGGGCGGTAATTGGTGTTCATGATTCGGATTTCCAGCAGATTCAGGGAGGCCAGCAGATTGAGAGTTTGGATGGAAGTGTTCTCGAAAGAAGGAACTCGTGGTTGACTGGCGCCGTTGCCGGGTTCAATTTTATTCTCAATAGACTCAATCTGTTGGCCTCCCCGAATCTGCTGGAGGTAATGTGTCTCTATGAAGCGGTCGGCGATCTCGAT